>NZ_ALVZ01000223.1 GCF_000332055.1 Xenococcus sp. PCC 7305
ACCGCTGTCTCCGAATTAGCCAAGGGTTGGAGAGAGCATCCTGATACCTTACCCATCCTCCAACAACACGCCCAATCTGATGATAATAAGTATGTCAGAAGTACCGCTGTCTCCGAATTAGCCAAGGGTTGGAGAGAGCATCCTGAAATGTTTGAATTTCTGGCAAACTGTGCAGTTAAAGATGTTTTTGTTCGTGAACATGACTGGGAAACTAACCCTCGCCAAACTGCTTTAGAAGGAATTATTCAATATTTTCCTAATCATCCTCAGACAAAAGCTTTATTAGTAGAGCGCTCCGAAAATGACCCCGATGAACAAGTTAGAGAGTTTGCGCAACAAGCACTAGAAGAATTATCTTACACGACTTGGCAAAATTAAGTTAATTGAGAAGTCAAAGGTTTTAGGTGTTTGGTGTTAGATATTAGGTAAATACCAAAAAACGATAAATTCAGCAATGATAGAGAGAAAAATTCTTCATATCTAAGATATTCTCCAATCTAAATCAAAATATTACTTTTTTAACCTAAAACCTACTACCTAAAACCTAACACCAATCCTGACTAGACCATAAAATTGCCAAGTCGTGTATCTTAATCAGAAGCTCTACAAAAAAATCTTTGCTAAAGCGAAATTTAATTGCTTTCAAACTATATTATTTTAACATTTATTAACGAAAAAAATTAATTCTGGGAGGGTCTTGGAATTAGTTTTAACCTGTGATATTATTATTTTCATAGTGGAGATATTGACGTTTATTTATGAGAGTCACCACTTCCATTATGAAGAATTAAAATTAGCCTACCACTCGGCGATCGCCATTGTCAATCCTTATTTACTAAAAGCAACATTAGCCAAACATAAGCGATTGCACATAAGTGAGATTAATAAAATCTTTTATAAAACTTGATATTTCTGAGACTCTGCTAAAAAATTCTCCAGCCAATATTTTAAATAATAAGTCGCATAACAATCATCCTCGTTGTAACTCAGAATCGCATCCAACAAAGAACTATCTTGCGATCGCAACCAGTCGTCATACCAACAAACACATTGATCACCACCAGCTTTGGCCTCCCGCCAAGAGAAACCAAGCCAATTGGCCAAAGACTTCAAGGAATAACTTTCCACCGGCAAAACCACAGTAGTAGTCACCCAATGATGAATATCTACACAACGATTTAGTAAAGCTTTAGTTTCTCTGTAGGGCGTATTATATAAAGCAGCAAGTCTTTTGATCGTATCTACTTCGTAATCAGAAAAATGGAAAATAGGCACATTGGGATGGGCCATCACAAACTCTAAAAACTCCTGCCAAATCTTGGCTTCTTGGTCAACAGTTTCCGCTAAAAAAGGATAAAACTCCTCCGTATTATTCACTCGATCCACCGCCAAAATTCCCAAAAGATAATCTAGATTGCGATCGGGTTCAGCTTCAATATCAAAATAAAACTCGATCGCATGGGTTGGCAGATGACGGTTATTTTGGAGATTATAGCTACTTCTAATCAAAGGAGTTTCCAGCAAAAGAGAACGAACTTGTTGTTGCAGTTGACTCGTGACCTCCTTGCCAATTTTTTCTGCCATTTGACTAGGATTAGCCTTTGCGATCGCATCTAAACTATCCAAACCCATAGACAAGAGAGATTCGTAACGTTTGGGAGTAATACCAGGAACTAAAGACAAATGCTTCTGGGATTTGGCATGCTCATGACAAAAACTATGCCAATGACATAAACTGCATCGCTGTCGGGAAATAAAGACTTCTGGAGTTTGGCGATGAACCAACATCTCAATGCAATCATTAACAATGTCGTACATCCTGGGCAGCCAATATTCTAAATTAATTTGATAATCATTTTGCTGGCGCAGAATTAAGGTTGATGTATCGGGTAATTCCCCCGTAATTGCTGCAATTATTTGGGCATGATAGGCAGCTATTAACTTATATTCTGGCTTGGGACGACGACCTAATTTAATATTGAGAGGAAGATAGGTCCAATCCCCAAAAATAGACTTTCCTGGTTGCTTAATTAACAAAGTCGGGTCGGCAATTAAGGTTACATCTTCTGAAGCGATGGGAAGAATCATCTCATTGATAATTGAGTTTTCCGAATCAACTAAGCTAGATTGCCAATCTGATAACTTAATATGTAGTCTGCCCCGATAAATACATTCAACTCCTTGACTCATCAACTCCAAAGTCTGTTGCGATCGCAGTAACCAATCTTTTTTACTAGCTTCTGGCTGCTGATAAACTAGCGATCGCTCCTTGAGGACTGTAGCTACATGATGTTTGTTTTCCCGTTTGAGTTTGAGGAGAAATTCTTTGGTCGGTTCTCGATCTTGATGAGATCCATATACTTCGAGGAAGGTACGACGGCGACAACGCTTGTAATTGAGTAATAGTTCGTCAGTTAACAACATCAGGGAAGGGATGAGGGATGAAGGATGAGGAATTGGTGCAGAGAAAGTTTAGTTGAGTTTTAACATACTATAAGTAAGTACTGTTTACTGTTAACTGTTAGCTGTTAACTGACTATGACTGATCCCTTAAGAATAACTATAGAGGAACAACGCCAGCAATTTCCAGGTTTACTGAATAAAACCTATTTTAACTTTGGTGGACAAGGAACTATGCCCAATGGCTCATTAGATGCCATTATCGAAGCTCATAAATATATGCAAAAGGCTGGCCCTTTTTCCATAGAAGTTAATAATTGGATTCAAAAACAAGTTGCCTTAACTCGCAATGCGATCGCAGACGAATTAGCGACCACTGCTGATAGGATTACTTTGACAGAAAATGTTACTGCTGGCTGTAATATTGCTCTTTGGGGGATAGATTGGCAACCAGGAGACAGTATTTTACTAACTGACTGCGAACATCAGGGTATTATCGCGACAATTGAAGAAATTGCCCGCCGTTTCCAGCTAAAAGTCGAAGTTTGCCCCATTCTCGCAACTCTTAATCGGGGAAATCCCACCGAAGTAATTAAGGAATATTTAACACCGCAGACTCGTTTAGTTGTCCTCTCCCATTTACTTTGGAATACAGGACAAGTTTTACCCCTCACCGAAATAGTCACTGCTTGCCATAGTTACAGCCAGAGTAAACAGCAAATTCAAGTTTTAGTCGATGCGGCTCAATCCGTTGGCTCTCTGCCGCTAGATTTACCGGAATCTCAAGTCGATTACTATGCTTTTACAGGTCATAAATGGCTATGTGGCCCTGCGGGAGTTGGGGGATTATATATTAGTGAAAATGCCTTTGCCACACTTAACCCAACTTTTATTGGTTGGCGCAGCATTGACACCGATACCCAAGGGCGTCCTCAAGCTTGGAAAACTAATGGTAAAAAGTTTGAAGTGGCTACTTCTTCTTTTCCTGACTACGAGGGCTTAAGAGCCGCGATCGCTATTCATCAACAATGGGGTGATGCGATCGCAAGATATCAAAAAATTTGCCAATTGAGCAAATATTTATGGTCACAATTACAAGCAATTGACGGTCTCATTTGTTTAAAAGATTCACCACCAGAGGCCGGTTTAGTCTCTTTCTATATTGAAAATCAAGACAGCGATCGGGTAGTCAGAAATCTTGAAAAACAAGGCTTTATGCTCAGAACCCTAGCCAATCCTTATTGTATTAGAGCTTGTGTCCATTACCTTACCTTGGAAACTGAAATTGACAATTTAGTCACTGTCTTAAAATCCATTGTCTAATGATATTTTTTTACTGGTGAGAAACAGTAAATCTTCACTTGAGGGAATAGGGAATAGGAAATAGGGAACAGTTTAAAGAGAAAGTTGTATCTCAAAAAGATTTGGTATTATTTTCTTAATTACTCACTACTTATTACTTATTACTTATTACTTATTACTTATTACTCATTACTCATTACTTACTCATAATGGCACTATTTCCAATCAAAACTCATATTTAGAAATTTTTCCAATTGTTGATTGCTTTCGTGGAAATATTCATTAAGTTCCATTCTTTTTTCTACTGTAATCTTGGGATAATCATACTTATTTGCATATACTTTTTGAGTAAAATCAATATTTGTTTTGTCAGGAATATTGAGAAAAGAGAAAACTTTTTTTCTCAGTTTTATTGGTTCAGATATTAGATCTTCATATCTAATAATTAACCATTGTTGCTTGTTCGGAAAAACTTCCATCCATGATTTAATGCCATGAATATATTTTCCTCGGTTTAAATATTTGCCCGAATGCGTAAAATCATTAATATCTAAAGCCTCCTCCAAAGAGCAATTTTCATTCTTCGCCGTTTTTGCTCGATGATAATAATCTGAAACAGCTCTATCTATAGGATTTCTCAACGATACTATTAATTTTACATTAGGAAAATGGTTTAATATTCTCCTAGCGGCTTGCTCATTTCCCAAATACCCAGGACTAGCTTCTCCTGTTAAATATGACTTTCCAGTACGAATGTTTTCTCTAATAGGATAAAAATGAGATAAATACCATTCTATTCCCTTACTATAATGAGTGGAAAAAAAATGCATTTCTTTTCTCACACAGGGAATGACTTGTGGGTGTTCGTTGATATAGCTATAAATTGCTGAGGTAGCTGATTTTTTTGTCCCAATAATTAAAAAATCCGGCCCCTTAGTTTTGCAACTAAATTCTCGCTCTGTTGTTTCAACCATAGCTAGATCTTTTTCCCCGGCACTCTTTACCATGCTTTGCTCATCTACTTTTATTGACATCTATTAGCCTCTTACCTTTGAATTCTATTTATAGCAATTCTTTCTACTCGTAAGGTAAAGCAAATCCAAGCTTTAGGTAATCCGGAATGGGAAATTGAAAACAGGGAACAGGGATCAGACCCCGCGTAGGCTACAAGCTTACGAGAACACTGAACAATAGAGGAGTAAAGGGTTTAATCAATCTGTATTTCCATGTCTAAACTCAAGTTTTAAATGTGAACGAGATTTAACTAAAAAATAATCTTCCTAGGGTATCTTTGTAGAAAAAATAAGAATCCCAAAATATATAGCTATACATAGCCACTAGCAAAATAGTAACAGTAAGTTTAACTTTGGTTAATTTCATCGCGCTGACATAGGCCAACCAATAGATTAAAAAAGGAGTTCCCAAATAGAAAAAGATAATATAACTAACAGATTTAATAAAAAGTTGTAAAGATAAGAATTCTATTGCATCAGAAACCCTTGTCATCAAAACTACTAGGAATAAACCGATGATAAATTGACATATGTTATTGGAAATAAGCGATCGCAATATTTCTACTGTCTTTTTGTTCTGATTCATATTCTGGGCACATTCCAAGTTCAGTAATTGTCTGAAACTTTTTGTAGTTCAACAATCATTTTATGGAATTATACCTAGATAATAATACTGAATTTTTAAAGCTTTTAAGAAATCATCACGATAAAATGTATCAATAGTTGATCTTGGAAAAGAGTAAACCAGATCAATAGAGAAAACATATAGCGATCGCCAAAGAAAATTGGCTCTAGATTGGATTTAATATCACAACAACATACCTGTGATACAAGCAGTCATAAAACAAGCGATCGAGCCAGCAATCAAAGCTCGAACTCCTAATCTAGCTAAATCCGACTGACGAGAAGGCGCGATCGCACTGATGCCGCCAATAATAATCCCAATCGAACCAATATTAGAAAAACCACAAAGCGCATAGGTAGAGATAACTTGTGCTCTTAGAGAAATCGCAGAGCTGGCAATCAACTCTTTGAGATCTAGATAGGCCACAAACTCACTGATAATAACCTTCTTGCCTAATAGTACTGCCACTGCCTGACAATCGGCGATCGGCACGCCCATCAACCAAGCAACAGGAAACATAAGATAAGACAATATCCATTCTAAAGAAAGGGCAGGCAATCCAACTTGCGATCCCAACCAACCCAAAATGGCATTTACCAAAGCCAATAATCCTAGAAAAGCAATCAACATTGCCCCTACATTGAGAGCTAGCTTCAACCCGTCCAAAGTCCCTGTAGTAATTGCATCGATCGCATTGGTCGCTGTTTGTTCTACTTGAGTCAACACTTTTCCCCTAGTTTGGGGCTTTTCGGTCTCAGGATAAAATAGTTTAGAAATTGCCAAAGCTGCAGGTGCCGACATCACAGAAGCTGAGATCAAATGCTCAGCTGGGATACCAAAGGAAATATAAGCCGCCATCACTCCCCCTGCGATCGTGGCAAAGCCCCCCGTCATCACTGCATGAAGTTCCGATCGCGTCAGCTCAGGTAAATAGGGTTTAATCATCAAGGGTGATTCAGTCGAACCAACAAAAATATTGGCCGCACAACTGAGAGATTCTGCCCCGGAAGTTTTCATCAAACGCATCATGCCCCAACCCATCACAGCAACAATACGTGGCAAGATATTATAGTAGTAAAGTAAAGAAATAAAAGCAGAAAAGAAGATAATCGTCGGTAAAATCTTAAAAGCAATAAAATGTTCGGTAAAACCATCACCAAAAACTAATTTTGCCCCAGCATCAGAAAAATCTAGAAATTGACTAACAAGATTGCCCAAAAACTGAAAAACTGCTAACCCAAATTGGGTTTTGAGAATAATAACTCCTAAAAGCAACTGCAAACCCACGCCCCAAAGAACTGTATTCCAGCGCACTGCTCGCCGATTGTTTGAGCCCAAATAACCAATACCAATGAAAACTAGTAAGCCCAATAAGGAAATAAAGCGATCGCTCATTGTAATTAAAAATTGAAAATTGAAAATTGAAAATTGACGGGCGAACCCGCGCCGCCGAAAGGCGCAAGGGAACGCGCAAGTTTGAAAATTAATATCTTTATTAGTTTGAAAGATTTCCTAAAATTGAACTAGAATCCAGGAAGCATCAGTAACTATAGCACTTCTTTCAAACCCCAATTATGTCTGGACAAAATGCGATCGCCACAAACAATAGAAACTACCCAATAGTAGAAACTTTTCATTCAGTGCAAGGAGAAGGTTATTGGACTGGAGCCAATGCTTTTTTTATTCGTCTTGGGGGTTGTGATGTGCACTGTCCTTGGTGCGATACTAAAGAATCTTGGAATCCCGAACGCCATCCCCAATATTATGTGGCAGATTTAGCCAAGATAGCTCAACAAACCAAAACCGAGATCGTGATCGTTACAGGTGGAGAACCTTTAATGCATGATTTGTTGCCCTTAACCACAGCTATTAAAGAACTAGGTATGGCAGTTCACCTAGAAACTTCTGGCGCCTATCCATATACTGGTAGTTTTGATTGGGTAACCTTTTCCCCCAAACAATTTAAATCTCCCCATCCTAGTATCTATAAACATGCCAATGAAATTAAAGTTGTGATCACTAGTGAATATGATTTGAAATGGGCAGAGCAACAGTCAGCTTTAGTACCAACCCAAACTTTAAAATATTTACAACCAGAATGGAATACACCCAAAAGTAAGGAAATTATCTTCAATTATGTGCGCAATAATCCTCAATGGCGCATTAGTCTCCAAACCCATAAAATGCTGCATATTAAATAAGTAAAAATTCGGGGAGAATGGGAAATATAAATTATCCCAATTTGTTCAGGATTGCTGTATGTTTTTGCTTAATCAGAAAATTGGCGGGCCAAAGGTAAATAAACTTATTTATTTCGCAATCATAATTGGTCTCAATTTTAGTCTGACAAGTTGTAGTTTTCCAGATCCATTAAATATAGTTAATAGTACCCAAACAATTCCCATTAATACAATATCACTAGAAGCGAGGCGACTTGCGATCGCAAACAAAAAAAAACGTACAACAATATATGTTACGGGCAAAGTAATTAAGGTCGCACCATTGTTGGGAAAAAATGCTTATCAAATTCAGGATGATACAGGTAATATTTGGGTAGTTACAGCAGTAGAATTACCCTCTGTAGGTCAAAATATATTTATTAAATGTAAGATTAAATCTCAAAATTTATCTTTAATCAGTCAAGAAACGGAAGAATTATATTTAGTTGAGATAGAACGTTTAGATAATTCCTAGTAGAAAAAATTATGGTTCGAAATCCTCCTGTTGCAGCAATGGCAATTCTTTATCAAGACAATAAATTTTTAATGCAATTACGAGATGATATTGAAGGTATTCTTTACCCTGGTCAGTGGGGATTTTTTGGAGGACATTTAGACCCAGGAGAAAATCCTGAAGTAGGAGTTAAAAGGGAATTAATTGAAGAAATCAATTATGTAATTGAAAAACCAAAATTTTATAAATGTTACGCAGATCACAAAGCAGAACGCTATATTTTTTATAGTCCTTTGACTGTTGATATCAATGAACTGGAACTGAATGAAGGATGGGATTTAGATTTGGTTCCAGTAGAGAATATTCAACACGGATTTCATTATTCCGATAAGCCGAACATGGAAAGACCTCTAGGCGATATTCACCGTCAAATCTTGTTGGATTTTATGTCTTCCCACAATGTCTAACGGATTACTGATAATTAGTTAACTGTATAGATGTTGACTTGTCCACCTATCTTCCCTAAATTGTTAATTGCTTGCTGCGATCAAACTTCTGACCTAAAATCATGACTTTAACAGTTTATAACACCCTCACTCGCCAAAAAGAAACTTTTCAAGCTTTAGAAGCTAACAAAGTGCGGATGTATTGCTGTGGCATAACAGTCTATGATTATTGCCATTTAGGCCATGCTAGAACCTGTTTAGTTTGGGATGTAGTACGCAGTTATTTCGAATGGTTAGGCTATGAAGTTAACTATATTCAGAACTTCACTGACATTGACGATAAAATACTAAATCGCGCGAAAAAAGAAGGAACATCAATGGAAGATGTTTCAGAGCGTTTTATTCAAGCATACTTTGAAGACATGTCAAGAATGGGAATTCGGCAAGCTGATGCCTATCCCCGCGCGACTCATACTCTAGATGGCATTAAAAGATTGGTCGCAGAACTTGAGGCCAAAGGATTTGCCTATCCGGCCGATGGTGATGTTTACTATGCAGTGAAAAAATTTTCCGATTATGGCAAGCTCTCAGGTAGAAAACTAGAAGACATGCAAACAGGAGCCAGCGGTCGAGTGGACACTCCTGAAGCGGAGAAAAAACAAGATCCCTGTGATTTTGCCCTTTGGAAAGCGGCCAAAGAAGGTGAACCTTCCTGGGATTCCCCTTGGGGTGCGGGTCGCCCTGGATGGCATATCGAATGCTCTGCTATGGTTAGGGAGCGATTGGGAGAAACCATCGATATTCATGTTGGCGGCAGTGATCTTACCTTTCCTCACCACGAAAATGAAATTGCCCAATCCGAAGCTGCAACAGGTCAATCTTTGGCTAATTATTGGTTGCATAACGGAATGGTGAAAGTTGATGGGGAGAAAATGTCGAAATCCCTGGGAAACTTCACCACAATTCGGGATTTATTGGATAAACCTGTGGATGCGATGGCCATGCGGTTGTTTATTTTACAAGCTCATTATCGCAAACCCGTTGATTTTACCAATGAGGCGATCGCAGCTGCCACTAATGGTTGGGAAACTCTCAGGGAAGGATTATTATTTGGCGATCGCTTTGGTCAAGATTTAGGATTTACTGACTCTGCTACTATTGCAAAATCTGAAGAAAGCGAATTGATTCGACAAAGATTTAAGGATGCAGTGAACGATGATTTTAATTTTACTGCGGGTCTAGCAGTCTTGTTTGAAATGGCTAAGGAGTTACAAAAGGAAGGTCATATCATAGTCCATCAAAGAAAAACGGCAACAGATCCCCAAAAGTTGGCCACTCTCTGGTATACGTTAATAGAGTTGTCAGCAGTTTTAGGTTTTAAAGCAGAATTAAAAGAAGAAACAGTTAATGATGGTCTGACTGATGCTGAGATTGAGCAATTGATTGAGCAACGCGCCGCTGCCAAAAAAGCCAAAAATTGGGCAGAATGCGATCGCATTAGGGATGAACTAAAAGACCAAGGCATTAGTCTTATTGACACCAAAGAAGGTACTACTTGGCATTCTGTTTAGTCATTTTGCCCCAAGATCTTCAATCATCAATTTGAACTACAGTAAGCGAAAAACAAAAGGATAACGGAAAGGCTTTTCCGTATTTTTAAGGCAGAATATGATAGCCCAAATCGACAAAACCCAAGTATAGATGAACCAAATCGGTGCCAAAATTAACCCCAATAGGCCCAGGGTTATAAAAGATAAAACCCCAATAATAATCCCCCCCAACCAAACATTGAAATGGAAATTAATTGCTTCTCTAGCATTTTCCTTGACTATATAATCATCGGAAATCATGAGAATTGCGATGGGAATCCCTACTGCAATGACTGTAGCACTGATGAAAATGGAACCATGAGAAGCTGCCGAAAGCAATTTGATTTTATCTGAAGAGTTAGCTGTCATCTATCCTCCTTAGGACTAGCAACACAATATTATCTTATCTTTTCTCTATGGTTTGTCATAGTGAAGATTACTTTGCTTTTATGGTTATGTTTTCCGAACTAAATTATACGAGAAGAAAGCATCGCGATAGTAATTCCTAAAGCTAAACCAACGACAACTTGAAAGGGAGTATGTCCCAATAACTCCTTTAATTTTTCTTCATTTAGATTATGCTCATTTTGAAACAACTCATCAGTTATCTGATTGAGTATTTTTGCTTGTTTGCCCGCAGCTTGGCGAACGCCTGCAGCGTCGTACATTACGATTACAGCAAAAAGACAAGCGATCGCAAATTCGGGAGATGACCAACCAATAGTTTGACCAATTCCTGTAGCTAAAGCACCCACCAATGCAGAATGAGCACTTGGCATTCCTCCAGTACTAACTAGATAGCGAAAGTTAAGGCTGCGATCTTTGATTAATTCAATAATGACTTTCAATCCTTGAGCTGTAAAGCAAGCAAGAAGTGCAACCACCAAGATTTGATTGTGGAAAATTCCTGAAACCCCTTCCATAGTCTTTTAAGTTGTGAATAATAAACGAAAGTCTCTATTGCCAAATAATAAGCACCGCCATTGTACCTAATTAGGAATTAATTAAATTATTCAGTGAACAATTTAATGATTGCGAGTAACAATGAACTTCGCGATCGCTCTTAAAGGTTCTGCTGCTTCACCATAGGATGCCAATTGATCCAGAGCCTCAGCAATCAGTTTCTCAGCTTCAGCCTGAGATTTTTCTAAACCCCATAAACTGGGATAAGTGGCCTTCTGTGCTGCCAAATCCTTGCCTGCTGTTTTGCCCAATTGCTCATCTGTAGCAGTAATATCTAAAATATCATCAATAATTTGAAATGCTAAACCGATGTTTTGGGAGTATTTAGTTAGTTTGATAATCTCCTCAGCAGACGCTCCAGCTAAGATAGCCCCAGTAACCACAGAAGTTTCCAATAAGGCTCCTGTTTTATGAGTGTGAATAAAACTCAAAGTTTCAGCAGTAATGTCAGTTTTTCCCTCCGATTCTAAATCTAATACCTGACCACCAACCAATCCTTCTGCCCCCACTGTATTCCCTAAACGGGCAATCACTTTAATGATATTTTCTGGAGCCACATTGTCAGTTTTATTGGCGACATATTCAAAAGCATAGGCCAGTAGACCATCCCCGGCTAAAATGGCAACATCTTCACCATAAACTTTGTGATTAGTTAGTTTTCCTCGACGATAATCATCATTATCCATCGCTGGTAAATCATCATGGATTAGGGACATGGTATGAATCATCTCCAAAGCACAAGCTGTTGGCATTGCCATTTCAGTACTACCACCTGTTAATCGACAAGTAGCCAGACAAAGGATGGGACGAAGACGCTTTCCTCCCGCTAAAAGGGAATAACGCATCGACTCATAGATTTTCTCTGGTATTCCTATGGCAAGAGATTGATCTAGGGCGGTTTCTACTAAAGCTTTTTGCTCTTTTAAATAGCTATTAAGATCAAATGTAGTGGGTTTTTCTAATTGGGCTGTCGCTTTTTGGTCTGTCTTTACCATGATCAAAATGTCATAAACTAATCCTGGTCTAATTATCGCTTGTTAAGGTCATTAAACAAAAGGAGTTGCATATTGATATCTCTCGTTGTGATAGGAATTTTATCTTTGTCCTTATTAATTTGGTTGTTCCTCTTATTGTTTTGGGGTCAGTTTTGGCGTGGTCAGGTTAATTTAGATCTTTGCTACCCCTTAGTTGCTAACGAACAAGATACCTATAATCAGCAATATCCTAATGTTTGGGCGATTGTCCCAGCAAGAAATGAAGCGGAGGTGATATCTGATAGTCTTAGTTCTCTTTTAAAGCAAAATTATCCAGGGGAATTCAATATTGTTTTAGTTGATGATCAAAGCAGTGACCAAACCATTCCTGTTGCCCAAGAAACTACTCAAAACTTAAATTGTCTTGACAAATTACATATAGCTAAAGGGAAAAATCTACCTGCTGGTTGGAAGGGTAAAATATGGGCGATCGCCCAGGGAGTTGATTATATTTCTGCTCAAAATATCAAACCTGATTATTTTTTGTTAACTGATGGTGATATTCAACATGACCAGCATAATTTACAAAAGTTGGTGGGCTTTGCTGAAGTTAAACAATTAGACTTGGTTTCCCTAATGGTGCTACTGCGATGTCAGTCCTTCTGGGAAAAGTTATTGATTCCAGCTTTTGTCTTTTTCTTTGAGAAACTCTATCCCTTTGATTGGGTTAATAACCCTCAAAAATCAATTGCAGCAGCAGCAGGGGGTTGTATTTTGATTCGTCGCCAAACCCTAGAAACTATTGGGGGAATTGCTGCGATTAAAGATGCTCTTATTGATGATTGTAGTTTGGCTCAAAAAGTCAAAGCCCAAAATTACAAAATCTGGTTGGGATTAACCTCTACCAATATTAGTCTGCGTCCCTATGATGATCTTAAGAGTATTTGGGACATGGTAGCTCGTAGTGCCTATACTCAACTAGATTATTCTGTTTGGTTATTGATCACTGCGGTGATCGGAATGATTATATTATATTTGAGTTCGCCGATCGCTCTAATTATAGGTATAATTTACCAGAGCTTTGCGATCGCATGTTTCGGAATGGGTATTTGGCTCCTTATGGCGATCGCTTACTTCCCCACAATAAAGCTTTACCAACTCTCTCCCTGGTGGTGTTTCACCCTCCCCGTGATCGCATTTCTATATGTTCTCATGACGGTCGACTCTGCTAGGAAACATTGGTTAGGACAAGGAGAAAACTGGAAAGGAAGAATTTATCAAAAATCAGACTAGGGAAAATCACCTCGTCGAGTCTCCGGCTAACCAAATACTTAGTTTGTTTGAGCTTTCCCAAGCATCATTTTCGGCTGCATGAATATTACAAAAATGTATTCAGATGGTAATATTACTCTCAATTTTCTAATTCTTGAAACTAATTTTTGGTGATTTATTTGGCCTTTGGCTTACAACATTTAGATCCCAATTATTATTTCAAAAAAATATGTCTACATCCAGGATGTATAAGTTTACATCTATTGATTACTACTCTAATACAATTAGACTAAACTCTGGAGAATATTTATTTATTATTTTTTATTAAAGTAGAACCACATCATTTATTAAGTTTATATTAAGTTAAGTAATATTAATATTCTCTCTTAGTCTAAAGAAGAATACCTATCGTTAAGAATGTATCTATACAAATTAAAGGAGTTTTTCTTTATGAATTGGCTTCCATTAAAGAGAGCTGTTGCAATACTCTCTTCGAGCCTACTAATTTTCGTTAGTTGTATATTTGGAGTTACGAGCTTTCCAGCACCTGCCTATGCAGATGTTTAGATAGGTGTGCCAATTTCTTTTGTAAGTGGATATGAAGAAGTTAAAGTTAGCTCTCAAGAGCTCGTCTATGCCCAAAAATACTTTGACTTCCCAGCGGATGATGATGTGGTGATTGATATAAGAACCCAACAGATGCTGCCTGTTCCTCACTCTGTCTCTAAAGCTTTAATCAAGAACGCCGCAAAAAGAATATCTATTCCTGTTTATTATCGCAGTCCGGGAAACGTAAATGTATTTTTTGATGATGAACATCGAGATTCAGCTATTCATTTCGATAATGGTAGTTCTGCTTCTAGAGGTTC
This sequence comes from Xenococcus sp. PCC 7305, assembly GCF_000332055.1. Classification (GTDB taxonomy): domain Bacteria; phylum Cyanobacteriota; class Cyanobacteriia; order Cyanobacteriales; family Xenococcaceae; genus Xenococcus. The sequence continues at coordinate 14,127 of NZ_ALVZ01000223.1, forward strand.
TCATGACATCATTCTTGTCAGCTTAGATTACGGCGATTTTGCTGTTTACCTTTTTGATTCTTTGTTCCCAATCAGCAGTAACATTCCTGAAGATATTCCTGGAGGAGCACCCAATGCTAGCTTGGCAGATGCGGCTGTTTTTGCTTGGCAGGAATTTATTGCTCTCAATTGGCCTGCTGTAAACCAAAATGATATTGCAGGTCAAACAACCACCCGCGATAAAGCTGCGACTAACAAGTTATTTGGTCAGTCCTTTAGTGATGAATATACTAATCCCTTGGTCTGGGAAACCTTTCGAGGCAAGTTGGAGATATATCCCGGTAAAGGAAGTGGTCGTTCTAATTTGGGTAAGCCAACCGCTTACAACATAGCTCCAGATTACAATTGGGAATATTCTAGTGAGGTTCTTCCATGCTCAGGTTCAACTCCAGCAAAACCTGCCTGGGTTAACCTAGATGAAACTAATGAAATTGGTCGAGCCAGCATGTATGCGGGAATCGTCAATCCCAACCCTGGTGCAAAACCTAATGATGCAGGTGTCTATCCCAAACAGCAGTTTTTGTATGTCGCTAAAGCCAACCATGTTGAATATAATTACGCAACCAAAAATCGAGGTGGAACCTATTGGAACCTCGCAGGTGTACCTCAAGGTGTGGCGACAGCAACTAGAAATTTCATTGGTGACAACCATAAATATCCTCCTTCAGCTAGTTCGACATGCTCCAATACTGACACCTGCGTTAGTCTGCCCAATGGCACCATCGAGCTCAAAAGTGCTTGGCGTCAGTTGAACTCCGGGGAGGAGAGCGAATTTTACACCGCTCCTGTTCGTTATTATCTGAAAGAGGATGATGGCAGTACTTGCTATGTTCAGACTAATAGTGGTTGGGGTATGGCAGCATTGCACATCAATCATAAAACTCCGAGCGCACCCTATTTCACCTTCGCTACTTTTGATCAAGTCAATAACATTGTGACTAATAATGGTAGTCCAGTTGAAAATCCCAATGGGGTAATTATTGCTAATCAATCAGCTGACCCTACATCTCCTAATATTGTCGAAGTTAGTTCTATTCCCTCCAATAAGGATCAAACAATTGTTTACGAAGTGGCTGCTAAGAGTGCTTCAGTTCAACAGGTCTTTGATCCTTATCTAAATCCTCCCACAGGATATTCGACAACTCATGACATAAAAGATAAGAGTCTCTACTATCGCAATACTCCAGAAACTAAAGAAGATGTTGCTGGATCTTTACTACCTCAATTCCCAATTACGATTAACAAGCGTCAAATTCCAATTCCTGAGGAGGTTATTGCAGTTAACGCTTTAGCTCATGATGCTATTGCAAATTACAACCTGGAACATAACTTAGACAACTCTCCTTGGTTGAACTACAGACTTATCAATGTTCAATACAAGCCTCTAACTAAGGCTCCTGGTGTTCGTTATACAGGGGAAAATCCTGGTGGTTACTATCTGTCGAATGATGTTGTTGAAACAGACTATAACTTGCAATTCTTTAGTGGTAAATTCTATCTAAAAGGGAAGAAGCTTATTAGTCAAGGGTTAATCACCGATTATGCCCCACCAGGTCAGATCCCTGCATTTGGAGATTCTAAGACTGGGCAGTTCTTCAACGCCTTCAATGCTGGTCAAGGCTTTACCTCAGCTGGTTGTATGGGTTGTCATGGTGTGGCTGCCAACTTTGGTGCAGATTTCAGTTTCATTCTTCTTAATTCTGGACGAACTCTTGCACCAGAAGCGATCGCAGACTCTGAGGTATCTGCTATTAGAACTCAGCAATTATTTGATGCTCTAACATTGTATTAGAACTCAGCAATTATTTGATGCTCTAACATTGTATTAGAACTCAATAAATACTTGTTTAAATTAGGTGTTAGATTCAAGTAAGAAGTTATTCCCAAAAATCTAGCGTCTAATGTTTTTTGGCGGCAGATATCCCACATTCCGCAAGATGAGATTCCCTAGTTCTCCTCAGCTTCTTAAAAAATATTGAACCAATATCTTCAGTATCTCGTCTAAAACTATAACCAAAATACTTTGCAAAACTTTGTCAGGTGCTAATTAGCGATCGCATTGCCTCAAAAAGAGTCCAATCTACTGTATTGAATGAATTAGATTTAGTCTTGCGTTCCCAACAAGGAGATAGTGAGAGTTTTCGCGCGTTGTATCAGCTTTATCGGCAAAAAGCTAGTTCTACCTTGTACCAACTCTGTGGTGGCTTCATGCTTGATGATTTGGTACAAGAAGTTTTTATCCGGGCTTGGAAAGGATTACCCAAACTCCGAACTCCCAAATATTTTTCCACCTGGTTCTATCGCATCTGCTGGAATGTCGCGACTGACTATCGTAGAAAATTGGCTCGTAATGCAGCTAAGTCCAAATCAACCTGGGAACTAGAAGCGATCGCTCAAGAAGGTATCTCGCCTCACATTGATAAAACATCAGATTTAATGAGGTTACACTATCAAGATGTAGTCAAAAGGGGGTTGGAGCATTTGAGTTTACCTCATCGTGTAGTTTTAGTTTTACATGATTTGGAAGATATTCCTCAGCAGGAAATCGCTCAGATTCTTGAGGTTCCTGTAGGTACAGTCAAGTCTCGCCTATACTATGCCAGAAAGACCCTGAAAAATTTTCTCCAACAACAAGGAATATCCATTTAAAAGATGCCTTTGGAAGTTATCAGTTATTCTATTTATTAACCAGTAATGAAAGATAAATCCTAAAAATGAAAAAGTTTTTTCAAGATGATGAACAGGACTTGATCGCTTTTTTGCATCAACATCGTCCTCTTCCACCAAAGCAAAATTCCCATTTGGAAAGTCATCTGATGGAGTTAGTCAATCAGACATCTCAAAGGAATTCTCCGGAAAATCACCTCAAGCTTATAACAGCTTTTTCTGGAACAATTGTCCTGGGATTAGCAGTACTCTGGAGTGGCAGTCGTTGGAGTCAACAGACACAGAAAATAGCAGTTGATCAGGGCATGGTTGAGGCATTTTTACTTAACAGTTGGGAGAATACAGTTAATGAACATACTGTTTTCTTTTCTAATGAACAAGAAGCCGATTGGTTCTTTTCCCACACTGAAAAATCTCCTCAAGTTCTATCTCATTCTCAGTAATATTCTAAAGGTATTCTAGAAATATTTTAAATTAAAATAACGATGATTAATTATTTACTATCGGTTTCTTCAAGCATAGATATTAGTACATCACCTAAATGAGAATTGCTACATTATTGATTACTGTTTTTAGCTTTTTTAAAACAATTCCCTGTTCTGCAAATGCTAGTTTTCCAATTCAAAATTTGTCCAGAGAATTATATTCTTCATGGTTGATTGCCGAAAACCATCATTCTATAGATCATGGTGGTTCGAAAATAACTTTGTTTCAGCAATTAAATTTGACTGTTAATCAACAGGAAAAAATAGAAAAAATACATCGTTTTTATTATCCCAAAATTATTAAACTAAAAAAACAACTAACTGTCATTAAAGAAGAACTGACGAATATGATGTCTAGTACAGAATCAGCAACAGTAATTCGGATTAAACATCAAGAAGTATTAGAAATTCGTCAAAAATTGGGGAAATTACAGTTAGAGACTATGTTGGAAACAAGAGAGGTTTTAACTTTAGAACAAAGACAAAACTTTGCCGAACTTCTCAGGGCCAAACAGCCATAATTGATAATTTAGATTTTTAACTGGAAAAATTGCTTACAAAATACCAGTGATCTATGAGCGATTATCAATATGATATTACTGAGTAAGCGATCGCAAATCACTGGTAAGTGTTTTTAAGATAGTTTTGATTTTGTTTCAATACCAAAGCTCTATTTGAATCCCACTGAAGCTTGCCAAACGAAAGCAAGTAGCAGAAAGAACAGAGGGATTAATGGTAATGCATCAATCAAAGGGCTGAACGCTTGATAAGCTTCAGGCAATTTTGCTAAGAGCATTGCTGCTTCCATAAATCTAGATACCTTCCTAAATTTTCTTTAAAGATAGTAGCAATATTATCATGAAACGTTTCGTTGAATTAGGTTTTAGGGGTTAGGTTGTAGGTTTTAGGTTTTTAGTTAAGTTCTCAATCAACATCTATCCAATGGGAAAATTGGCTGACAAAAGTATCATTGAAGATGGCTTGGCGGATTTGCTGAGTAAAGCGGATTAATTCGGTTATATTATGCAGGGATAATAAAATATAACCCAACATCTCTTGCGATCGCACTAAATGATTCAGATAGGCACGGGTGAAATTGGTGCAAGCATAACAAGGACAAGTTTCATCAAGGGGCTGATAATCTCTTTTATATTGGGCATTCTTAATATTAATTCTGTTTCCCTGAACTAATGCTGTTCCATGACGACCAAAACGGGTGGGAATTACACAATCAAATAAATCAATACCTGAAGCGATCGCCTGTACCATTTCCCGATAGGTCCCGACTCCCATAAGATAACGAGGCTTATCGACAGGCAACAACGGTGCCGTATGTTGTACCGTGGCATTAATTAACTCTGGAGCTTCGCCCACACTGACTCCTCCGATCGCATAGCCAGGCAAATCCAAGGCTGTTAACTCTTCTACGGCTTGCGATCGCAAATCGAGATGAATTCCCCCTTGAACAATCCCAAACAATGCTTGAGTCTTAGGATTCTCATGAGCAGCAATGCATCTTTTTAACCAACGATTCGTTCTGTCAGTCGCTGCGGCCACTTCTTCTTGACTAGCATCACTAGGAGGGCATTCATCAAAAGCCATAATCACATCCGCACCCAAAGCATTCTGAATTTGGATCGAGCGTTCTGGAGTAATTTCGATCATGTTGCCATCTCGGGGGGAGCGAAATATAACTCCTTCCTCACTGATTTTTCTCAACTCACTCAGACTAAAAACTTGAAAACCACCAGAATCTGTCAAGATTGGCTTATCCCAGGCCATAAAACTATGTAATCCCCCAGCCTCGGCAATAATATCTTCTCCTGGCTGAAGATGAAGATGATAAGTATTGGCTAAAATCATTTGTGCCGAGGCATCTTGCAACTGTCGAGGAGTAATTCCTTTAACCGTGGCCAAAGTTCCTACTGGCATAAAACGAGGCGTTTCTACTATGCCGTGGGGAGTAGAAAAAACTCCCGCCCGAGCTTGAGAATGATTGCAATTAGCTTGAAGTTGAAACGAAAATCCCACTATAGATTAATCTGCTCTTTAGAATTCATCATCGTCAAATTGTACGTCTAAATGGGCAGATAATACTTCGGTCATCATTGCTTCGATAGTTGCCGTATCGATGGTTTTATCCAAACCACGTTCTGGATGGGTTCTTGAGATAGGAATCAATCGCAATTGGCGATTATCTTGTACTAGATTAAAACAGGCTTGATCCTGTTCAGATTTACTAAGTTGCAGAAAATCAAAACTTTGAATGTTGATATATAGATTATTATTAGCTACTAGAGTAGACTGTTTAGGATCATTGAACACCTCAATCACACAGCCTTGCCCTTCACTTTGTACCTTGTCATCAAGTGTGTGAATATAATAAACTCGGCATAAGTCATTTAGTAATCGTTTAATGTCATCTTTATTGACAACAGTACCAATATCAACAATGCAAGGTGCGGGTATCTGTTGGGGTCGAGAGTGCTGATTCATAGCAAGTACAATTTTGATACTTAAGGATAGAAATACTGAATCGCGCTAAGACACACGATTTGATTAATTAAAGTAGCCTATGAAACAATATTAACTCAATAATTCTCAGGGAATCTATGAAATTTGACGAGCGATCCAACATCGGCGTTAGACGTAAAGGAGCGCACGAGTCTCAACTACCTAGTAATTACTTCAAATGTAAACTATGATTTATTTTTGGCAAGGGAAAAAACACGTAGTTCGTTCTTTTTGCAGTGCTCTAGTCTTTTATTCTATCATTCCCTTACCCCAGAGCTGGACTGTCGATTGGTCACGTATCGCTCGTTGGGCAAGTTTTATTGGCCTGCTACTAGGGTTTTTATTGGGACTAGGAGATATATTTTTCCAATATTGTCAAATTCCTGATTTGACTCGTAGTGCCATGATTGTCGCGATCTGGGTTGGCCTTACTGGTGGCTTACATTTAGATGGTGTGATGGATACGGCTGATGGTTTGGGCGTGGGCGATCGCGGCTCGCAAAGCGGATCTCTTCGAGATCGCAGTTTAGAAGTCATGAAAGATAGTGCCACTGGAGCTTTTGGTGCGATAGCAGGGATTATTATTTTATTGTTAAAAACTGCTGCTCTTAGTGAAATTACTGATCATGTATGGCTTGTTTTGGCATTAGTTATGAGTTGGGGTAGATGGGGTCAGCTGTTCGCGATCGCTTGTTATCCCTACTTAAGAGAACAGGGTAAAGGTGCATTTCATAAGTCAAACATTCAACTACCCCAAGATATTTTAGTCGGTTCTTTACCTTTGCTAGTTTGTCAGGGAATTTTAATATATTTAGAGCCTGAATTTTGGTTGCAATGGTTAGTGGTTTTGGTCGGTTGTGCTGCGATCACAATTGCCACAGGATATTATTTTTATTATCAACTTCAAGGTCAGACAGGAGATACCTATGGTGCGATCGTCGAATGGAGCGAAGCTTTAATTTTATGCTTATTTACAGCAATCTTTTAATATTAATTTCCTCATCCTTCATCCTTCATCCTTTATTTAATTCCCAGGACTTTATCAGAAATTTTTCAGAATAGTTAGCAAAAATGGGATTAAAGATAAAATTTTTTCTTTTAGGCTAATTAATATATTTAATGAAATTACTCTCCTCTAAATTAGATCCCACGTCTCTTAAAGTTCGTCTTACCTCTGGTATTGCAGCATTTTCGGCTATTGGCTTGGGAGGGTTAGCAGTTTGGACTAGTGTGCGAATGCAACATATTCTAGTATCTACTCATAAGGAAAATATTGTCTATATTGCTGAACGCTTTCCCCATGATGTAGAAATCTATAGCGATATGGTTTCACTAGAAGAAGGCGCACAAAGGGCGATTGATAATCTTTCTAATGATAATAAAATACTCTGGATCAAAGATAACAATAATGTTGTTAGTGCCAAGTCGAATAAGTTAGAAGATGAAGCGATCGCGACCAAGCTTTTATCTTTAAAGAATGTCCCGCCAATTCCTCAGGTTCAAGATTTACGAGGTGATTATTGGTTGCTTTGCGCTACGCCTTTAACCGTAAATGGAGTTACTCTGGGGGAATTTTATATTGCGCAGGATATTACTAGTGATCAGATTATGTTTTTGAATCTGATTCGTAGTCTGATTATTGCTACTCTTATTGCGATCGCAACAATGACAATTACGATTGCTTTTTATATCAATCGTTCGATGAAGCCATTAAAGCGCATTAGTCAGATCACCTCTAATATTTCGGCTGATAAGCTAAATGAGGCTCAAATTCACCTTGAAAAAGCACCTAGTGAAGTCAGAGAATTGGCCGATACCTTCGAGCAAATGCTAGAAAGACTCGCTCAATCTTGGGAACATCAAAGACAACTGCTCAGCAATGTTTCCCACGAATTACGTACTCCTTTAACAATCATTTCTGGCTATCTCCAAAGTACTTTACGTCGAGGAAGTAATTTAACTGATATCCAGCGAGAAGCCCTAACCACCGCATCTTCGGAGGCAGATCGCACCGTTCAACTGTTAAAAGATTTACTAGACCTAGCTAGAGCGGATAGTGGGGCGATTCATTTCCAAAATGAAAAAATTTTACTTAATGATCTCATAGTCGATGTGGCAGAGATGGCTCAACAATATAGCGATCGTCATATTAATGTTGAAGCGCCTAATAAATCGATCGCGATCGAAGCCGATCTCAATCGTCTCAAACAAGTGTTACTGAACCTAATTGACAATGCAGTCAAATATTCTGAACCAGGCACAAATATAACAGTAAAACTCTGCTCCAAAAATAATGATGCGGTAATTGCCGTATGCGATCGGGGAGTGGGTATTCCGCTGCAACAACAACCTCGTATTTTTGAACGTTTTTATCGCATTGATGAAGCTCGTAATCGTGCAGGAGGAACAGGTTTAGGATTATCTATCGTCAAGACTTTAGTAGAAGGCATGGGCGGCAAAATCACTGTGCGTTCCCAGCTTGGGGAAGGCAGCACTTTTACTGTTTGCTTCCGAGAAGTCTAAGATAAGAACTTTCCTGTGAGCTGAAGATAATCATCAGTTTTTTGTAAATAGCTCTTGGTTTCTGGCTCCAATTTATTGAGGTTCTGAATTAACTCTTCTCTTTGCTCTAAAGACAGTAAATGGTCTGCTTGGGCCTGTTGTAAATTTTCTAGGTACCCGTTGAGATAATTATCTAGTCTGCCAAAAAACAGCTCTACTTGATCTTTCAGATTCCCTTCAAAATGCTCGACTATTTTGATTTTAATATTTTCCACAAAATTATCACTACTGACATTGATAGTTGCGACAACTTCTTCTAGGGAAACAGTGTAATAATTTTCCTTCTTATAGGGCTTTTGATAACTTTCTGTAGTATAAAAAGGTACAACTCCAAACCAATAGTACCAAGCTCTTTTTTTGACAACTCTTTCGTCAAAATCACCCTCTATTAAATGGGTATTTTTCTTGATCAAACTATTCTTATCAAGATTTAGGCTTTCTTGGATATTAAGATCGGGAATTGGCAACTCCAGGGATATTTCAAAGTTAGCTTGCAGCCTTCCTTTGGCTCGTTTGATGATGGGTTGAGTTTCTTTAGTTAACAGTTCTATCAAATTGTGATTTGTCTGGGATATTTCGGTTTCGATATCTTTGCGAGTTGATAACATCAGGTTTTCAAATCTTGCTTTCGCCCAGACAAGAGTCTTCTGAGTAAAGGCTTCTGCTTGTTGCTCTGTTTTAAAAGGGATGATTCCTGAAGTGGTATTTTCCAAATTTTCTTTGAGTTTTTTGGTAATCCATTTGGGAAATAGTTCAAAATCACCAAGGTTGGTTAATAATAATTTTCGAGCTTGCATATCAACCTTTTTAATAGCATCTCCTTCTTGGTACTCCGCTGCCGTGAAATAATCTTCTAGGGTAATTGTTGCTTGGTTTTTGAGACTGACAAGAATAATTTCGAGATTATATTGGAGACGATTTTTAATTTCTTCAATTTGTTGTAGGTTATTACGGCAGGATTCTAAATAGGCCAAATCCTTTTCTAAAGCTGTTATTTCATCCTGTAGTTTGACTGCATCTTGAGTAATGGCATTACTACGTAGACTAATATCATCTTTGAGCTCTAGCAATCGATAGCGACTGAGATTTAATGCCGATAGTAAACAACGAGGAGCTGCTGTTTCCATTAAAGATGCGATCGCTTTTTCTAAGAAAGGAGCAAAACCCGATTTTTTCCATAACTTAAGGGCTTTTTGCGCTAGAAACTTTACTGTAACATCTTCAATTTCTTCATCCCAATCAATACCAAAAATTTCTTGGGCCACGGTTTCTAAAGACTTAATCTCTAAGAGTTTGATTTTGGGATTTTGCTGGACTTCTAGCAGAAACTGCGTAGCGGCAAAAGCTCGAATTGCTGAGATTTCAAAAACCCGCTCACTAATATTATCCTGACTTAATTCTAAATCTGCGGCGACAAAGTTTTTAACTTGCTCTGTTGTCATGTCTCCTTTACGACGCTGATCCACTTTATTGACAATTACGTAGAGATTATCTTTGCCAATTAATTCTAAAATCGGATTAATTTGTCGTTTAATAGTTTCGGCAGCTTCGTTATTGAGTTGAGTATAATCGAGCACTACTAAAATAACCGAACTACGGCGCAATTGCTCTTCAACTACTGCGGTTAGTTTAAGGCTTTCTCCTGCCTCATTAGGGCCAGGGGTATCGACAATAACTAAATTGCCTAATGTTCTGGCTTGAGAAGTTCCTGAAATACCCAAAAATGGGGTGGTAATTTGGGGAATTTCGGTAAATTTTCCCAAGGGATCTTTTAAAGGCTCGATGACAGAATAAAGACGAATCAGATGATTAAGGCGATTTAAGGTCTTATTAATGGCGGTACGTCCGACAATTTTAGGCTCCAAAGGAATTTGTTTGGTTTTGCGGACTTCTCCTAGTAAATGCATTAAATGAGGATAACGAGCTAGTTTATCCTGTAAAGACTCAATGCCAAATTTATTGAGCTGAAGTTTCGTGTCTTGGTAAATTTCTTGGAAAATCTCAATTGCTGTATTGGGTATGGTTAGGATTGGTTCTTGAATATCGGTACTGAAGGTAATTTCTGTGGGTAATGTGGTCATTGCCGTAGCGCAACTTGGCAGCAGTTCTTGACCCGCGATCGCATTAATGATGGTTGATTTTCCTGCTTTCATCGGCGCTACGATCGACATTCTGAGCTGTAGCTCAGAGACATTGTGACTCGCCGCGGAGAACTGCTCTTGGAATTGACTATACTTACTCGGCGATTCGTTATTAACCAGGCTAGTTTGTGTATCACCGACGAGGGTGCAGATATCAGCTAATAAATCGATAACTTCTTGTTGTAAGTTTTCTATTTTTGGCTGCCTTTTGCGAGTTTTCGTCTTGGGAGTTGTATCAACCATCGAGAACATTGCTCAAACTATTTTTCCGAGTCTGGCATAGTTGCATATAATATAACCTCAGTAAAACTAAGGAAAAAAGAACAGCAAGTGAGGAATTATTAAATCACGAGCTAAGGTGAAATTCGAAAAACTTTGTAGCTATTGAATTAGAGATGTTTAAATTATTTTTTACAGCGATTGTCGCAACAAAGTTGTCTTGAGGAATAAAATTATCTATTAACCAATGAGGTCTTGTGTGGTGAGTTTTTTTGATAGTAACTAAACTTAGATTGCCATTCTGGTTTAAAGTGAATTCTACAGCATCCAAAGCTAATCCTGCTAGACCATCTCCTGTAGCTTTTAAAAAGGCTTCCTTTGCTGTCCATAACTGAAAAAATATTGTCTTTTGCTTTTCAGCTTTAGAGTTATTAATTAATTGTAATTCTTGATTGGTAAAGAAACGTTTTGCTAGTTGGCAATGGTCAACGTTATCTTTAATATATTCTAGATCTGCCCCAATTATTCTTTGGTTGGTAAAGGCATAAAGAGCTAAATTTTGTGAATGGGAAATATTGAACTGCAAATTATTTAGATTTAACGAAGATGCTAGATGAGGCTTTCCTCGATCACTATATTCAAAAACTACGCGATCACTTGGAATTTGCAGGTAATTGGCTAAAAGTTGTCTTAATATTCCTCTCCCTGCAATAAAGCGATCACAATGTTCTTGAAATCGAAAACGATGAGCACGGGTTATTTCATCTTCTGATAAACTATGGGCCAACTTTTTTATCAGAACTTTAGATAAATCCAAATCTGCTCGCCAAAGATGAATTTCATTGTTCAATAAGGTTAGTTTTTCTGGTGGATGATGCCAATTACGTTTTTTCATGAATTATTTTGTAATTCTTGTGACCGATAAAATATTTGCTTAGGATTACGGTTGGAATTAGAGGTAAAATTTTTCTGGAGAGCCAAATTTTATAATACAGGTTTTTTAGAATACTCATTACCTCGACAAAATGTGATCGCATTTTGCTGAACTCTTCCCTTAATTCAAGCTATGTTTGCCCAGTCCAAGAATAAAAAATATCGTCTCGAATATTCAGTGAAGTTCCGTCATCGAAACTCTAAAGAGATTCTTGAGACTAAAGCTTATATCTACGCAGATAGTAATCCCAAAACTGCTATCCCCAAACTTTTTCCAGGGTTAATTGTTGCGAGCTATGAGCTCACTGGGGAAAGAATTGAGATTTGATGCGGAACATGATTGGCTTGAAGATCAAAGCCTTTGAAAATATTTCTGAATAATTTTGACAATTCGCCTGGATGCTAAACCATCTCCAAAGGGATTAATCGCGTTGGCCATTTGGCGATAAGCATGATCATCTTCTAATAATTTCTTGGCGTTAACAAAAATATTATCGGGATTTGTACCAATTAATTTGGCTGTACCTGCGGTCACAGCTTCTGGTCTTTCGGTATTATCTCGTAAGACCAGAACTGGTTTGCCTAAACTAGGAGCTTCTTCCTGCAAACCTCCAGAATCGGTAAGTAAAAAATAACAGCGTGCGATCGCACCAACCAATTCTTTGTAATTTAAAGGTTCTGTCAAAAAGACGCGATCGCGTTGACCTAAAGACTCTTGAATGGGTTCTCTAACCAAAGGATTGCGATGCAAAGGCAATAATAGAACCGTATCAGGAAAGCTATCTAAAATCGAGTGAAATCCTTGAAGAATATTTTGCAGAGGTGCTCCCCAGTTTTCGCGACGATGAACTGTTGCCAAAAGAACTCGATGATGATGCCAATTTAGTTGGGGAACTTGGCATTCAGGATTATTATTCGCTACCTTAAGCAAAGCATCAATCACAGTATTGCCTGTCTGATGAATTTCTCCCACAACCCCTGATTTCTCTAGGTTTTTCACGGCCAATTCTGTAGGAGCAAAGTGAAATTGGGCAATTTGCGAAATCAGACGTCGATTAGCTTCTTCGGGAAAAGGATTAAATAAATTATTAGTCCGTAAACCGGCCTCGACATGTCCCACAGGAATTTTATTGTAGAATGCGGCTAAACTGGCAGCGAAAGCCGTACTAGTGTCCCCTTGAACTACAACAAAATCTGGTTGTAATTCGGCGAAAATTTTCTCTAATCCTTGCAAACTATTACAGGTAATTTCTGTGAGGGTTTGCTTTGGTTTCATGATATCTAAATCGTGATCGGCCGTAATGGCAAATAATGTCATAACTTCATCAACCATTTCTCGATGTTGTCCCGTTAAAACTACATAGGTTTTAATCTCAGGGGTATGACGTAATTCTTCAATTACAGTTGCTAATTTGATCGCTTCAGGACGAGTTCCCAAGATAACGCAGACCGAAAAGCTGGATTGATTCATAGATTTTGGCAAGTTCAAGAGTCATCACAAATCAAATAATAGCTCTTTTCCTCAAATTTACTGCATTTTCAATTTTCAATTTCCCACCCCAATCAACTAGCGATCCACGTTAAGCTATAGGGGTAGTTGTTGCTCGACTCAAATATGGGGATTTCATGCTGCGTATAATTTATCTGCAAACTGAAGTACAAGCAGAACTCCAACGTATCAGCGATCGCGCTTCCGATACAGCTGCTCTCCAATCACAGGAAAATATTGTTCAGGAGATTGTCACAACCGTCAAGCACCAAGGTGATCGAGCCTTGGTTGACTATACAAAAGAATTTGATCATCAGACAATAACTCCTGAAAAATTTCGAGTTCGAGGTTCTGAGTTGGACGCGGCCTATCAACAATTGTCCAAAGATCTAATTCATGCAATTCAATTAGCTTGTCAACAAATTACAGCTTTTCACCGTCAGAAGATTCCCAAATCTTGGGTACAATTCGCAGAAGACGAGATTGTTTTAGGACAACGTTATACTCCCATCGATCAAGTGGGATTGTATATTCGAGGTGGGAGAGCGGCTTATCTAAGCACTGTGCTCATGAGTATTATCCCAGCAAAAGTTGCCAAGGTGCCCCGCATTGTTATGGTGACACCTCCAGGAGAAAATCTAAAAATTAATCCTGCTGTCTTAGTCGCAGCCCAAGAAGCTGGAGTTGACGAAATTTATCGCTTAGGAGGAGCTCAAGGCATTGCAGCTTTAGCTTACGGTACAGCAACTATTCCACCTGTGGATTTTATTGCAGGCTCCGGGAATACCTATGTAAATTTGGCGAAAAAAATTGTCTTCGGTAAAGTTGGCATCGATTCTTTGACCAGTGGGTCTGAGATTGTTATCATCGCCGATGAAAATGCGAATCCTGTTTATATTGCCGCAGATTTAATTGCTACCGCAGCTCAAGATTATCTGGCCGCCCCCATTTTGCTCACCAACGATACAGAGATGGCTCATCAAGTACAGCAAGAAGTGCTGCACCAATTGTCGAATCACCCCTTAAAAACCCTAACAGAAAAGTCAATTTCCCATTATGGTTTGATTGGGGTTGTTGAGTCCCTCGAAATAGCAGCAACATTGTCTAATTTTTTTGCTCCCAAACATTTAGCATTGCATCTTAGCGAGCCTTGGGACTTAATTGAGCAAATACGCCATGCCGGAACTATTTTTATGGGAGAATCCACACCCGAAGCAGTGGGACATTATTTAGCTGGCCCCAATCATATTTTGCCAACCTCAGGAACAGCCCGTTTCGCTTCTGCACTGGGGGTCGAAACCTTTCTTAAACAATCCTCGGTAATTGAATATTCCTCGACGGCGTTGAAAAAAATGTCTAGTACTTTGCAAATATTGGCTCGTGCTGAAGGCCGGCTTTCTCATACTGATTCGATACGCTTTCGTACCGAAGAACAGTAAATTGTAATGATTCATGAGCATCAAATATACTTGGTGCTCAACATTGGTGTTCAATAATTTAAGAGAAGTGTGGATAAACTTCTTCTTCAAATAACTTTTTCATTGTATTTTTCACTTGGTCAGATTGTTTATTAATGACTTCATTGAAATCTTTTCTAATATCATAAGCTACTCGATCTGAAGATTTGGCGTCTTTAAGCCAGGTAGTGTGGACAGTAAAGCCAAAATTCATTTTGGGATGACTCAGTTTATATAATGGTCCTTGTTTTAAATCAGCAGCATCAAAAATCCATAATTCACTGGTTTGTGACCAGTTTGGATTATCGGGAGATTCGCTGATGAATTTGTCGGAAGTGAGTACAACACAAACAATATAACCATCAGTTTGAGCATTATAGTTTTCTGGTGGGTTTTCTGGTTTAGAACGGGGGATAAATTGTGCAGAAGTTCCTAAATAATGCTTAGTCGAGCCGTTTTGAGATGAATCAGATGTTGCGAACGGATATTCATCAATGATTTCAAGATTAACTTGAGGATTTTCTTTAGTGGTTTGGGTATTGATTTTAAGATGGCATAAGCTGGAGGGAATACCTTTATAGGTAAGATTCAAGACTTGATGTACGTCAATTTCACGTTGCTCTTGGGGGTAATTTCTATATTCTTCCACAGTTCTTTGGGTTAACAAATCTGGCCAAGCTCCCCAACTATTCCAGTAAATATCAGTGAATTTGCGGGTGGGTTGTTCATCTCTTAAAGCATAAAAAGCTGTCGACCAAGTAAGTGATTCTTTGAAAATTTTTTGAGAGCCGACGATTTCGCCCCTTTCTCCATCAACCAGAAAACATCCTAAACGACTGACGTCTAATCCTGAACCAATAGTGCCCGATAACTTGTGTACACGAGAAGTTAAGTCTGGATCATCGTATTTATCTTCTATATCATCGCGATCGCGATCATCAAAAGCAGAGCGATCAAAAATCTTGAGCCATTCTGCAATATCAGTTGCCGGAAGATGGGAAGTATGAAAGGTAATTAGATTGTCTGGGTTATCGTAATCCACCACAAAATGAGAAAATTCTGGAGTTAAGACAACTTCTTTGGCGACGACTTTTGCTATGCGATTTTTATTAGTCTTTTTCAAGTCTTCTCTATTAACAATGTAAATTTTGGTATAGGGTAGCTGATCATAATTAAAGAAGTCTGATAGTAAGATTTTGAGGCTGTTTGCTAGGAAACTTCTTTGATAGGGCAGCAAACCTTCAAAGGAAAATTTAAATGAGGATTCTGAAATGATAATGTACTTTTCAGTCAAGCCCATTTGATGGGTAGTTTGGTCTATTTTGATTGCGCGTTTTCCTGGTAAGAACTTTCTAGGCAGCATAATCTGCCATTTTTGCGCAATAGGGACCTCTTTCCCTTCCCAGAAGAGTAAATGAACAAAATTATCCTTGCTAAGCTTCTGTAACAAACTTTCGATAAAACTTATGATTCTCACAATAAGTTTTAACAACATCAAAAATTTATCATAAAGACCTAAGAGGATTTTTTGAAAATTAAATCCAAAAAATAATTGTTTTGCTGGATTTTTAAGTGCTTGAGCATTCTCAAACAATCTTTCTTTAAGAGAACGAGATAAACCTAACATTGTCCAGAGAGATTTACCCACATTAAGTGTGAAAAACTCATTAGTTTTAGGATCGAAGCAAGGATGGGCTGAGGTCATAATTTGTTTGAAGGGAAGTGGGACGGGTATGGGAACTACATTTTCCCAATCCTCATTGGTTCCCACCGGCTGTAAAGTTTCCAAGGTTTCGGGATCAATTTCATGGGGACGACCAGTATCCCAGGTTACTAATAAGCGTTCATAAATATCTTTAGCGGTCTTAAAAGGTAGAAAAGCTGTATTTAACTGATTACGAAATCCTAAGCCCCCTAATGAAGCACGGGAAATGCCAATATCATTAAAGGCTAATTTTCCATAATCACTCTTTTTGGGAGCTGCGGCAGTAGCTTTGTCGGCATAATAACAAGGAGCTTTTACTAATCTATTTTTTAGCAGAGCTTTTTTATCGGTAAAGCTGAGTCTATAAACCATACCATCGCCATTATAAAGAGGAGTCCAGCCATCCTTAGAAGACCAAACCACCTGATCCTGATATTGTTTATTCACTTTCTCTGATGCTACTGAGCCTGCAGGACTTAGAATAAAGGCATGACCTTGAATATCTTCAGGTAATTGCGTTTCCTGTCCTGTTTTGGCATCTATAATTGTTAGGCTTAAGGGTTGATGATCAGTATCCTGACCATAATATTCTTCTCTACTGACAGCTAGAATAGTTTGGGGGAAATATTTATTGGGATCTGATTTCTGTTGTTCTTCGTTGTTACTTGCTGATGCTGTTGATGGTGATTTATTCATTTCAATTGTTTTTTTAGAAAAAGCTAAAGACTTAGGATGAGCTAAAAATATAGCTATATTATTTACTTAAGTAAAATGTGTATATTTTATGCAGAGATAATCACTTTTGTAATATCACTTAATATTTATGAACTTTAAATTTCTTGATTTATTTCCTCAGATTGATCTTTTCAGAGATACCTTGCTTATTAGCTTATGGCTTATTGCCTTTCCTTTTAGTTATCAAACTCAAGCTCAAATTAGTGGTGATAACAGTTTATCCACTCAAGTGACAACTGAAGATAATCTAAACTTTACAATTACAGAAGGCGATCGTGCAGGCAATAATCTCTTTCATAGTTTCCAAGAATTTTCCGTGCCCCTTGATGGTTCAGCAATCTTTAACAATTCAACAACAATTGAAAATATTATTAATCGAGTTACAGGAGATTTTTCTTCTAATATTGATGGACTAATCAAAGCACAGGGCAGTACTAATGTTTTTTTAATTAATCCCAATGGAATTATCTTTGGCGAGAATGCAGCTTTAGATATTGGGGGCTCTTTTCTGGCAACTACAGCAGAAAGTTTTTTATTTGAAGATGGTATTGAGTTTAGTACTCGTAGTAAGAACTCACAACCTTTGCTGACAATAAATGTGCCTTTAGGTGTTCGCTTTGGGAATAAATCTGCAACCATTACAAATCTATCTCAAACAACAACTGGATTATCTGTAGTACTAGGTAAAACTCTAGCTCTTGTTGGAGGAAACATTAATATTGATGGTGGTACTATTACTGCATCCCAAGGAAAAATTGAATTAGGTAGTGTTGCTGAGAATAATGTCGTTAATTTTGATATTGCTACCGATATTTGGAGTTTTAATTATGAGAAAGTATCGCAGTTTCAAAATATTGTGTTAGATAATTCAGCTTTGGTTACTGCAAGTGGTATAGGTGGCGGGGAGATTCATTTTCAAGGAAAAGAAATTCGTGTCTTAAATGGTTCAGGAATTTCTTCAGATACTTTTGGTTCTATTGATGGTAGAGATATAACTATTAATGCTTCTGAATTATTAGAAATTAACGGTAGTGATCCTACTAATACTTTTTTAGATGATGCTCTAGAAGATAGTAGTGGCATTTTAGCTCCTAGAGCTTCTCGCATAACAACTAATACTGTAAATACAGGTAATCTGGTAAATACAGGCAATGGCGGAAATATAAATATTTTCACTAAAGATTTACGTTTATTGAATGGTGCGGAAATCTTATTACAAACTATCGGAAATCCAAATGATACTCAACAGCTACAATTATTAGGGCAAGGGGGGAATTTATCTATTGACGCCTCAGAATCTATACAAATTAATGGCAATAGACCATTTTTAGGAATCAAGCCAGTTGATAAACCCTTCATTCTAATAAATCTTGAAACTTCGATCGCAGTTGCTCAAGCTAGTATTATTTCAACTGCTTCTGTGTTTAGTAATAACTCCAGCGGAAAGATTAATATTAACGCCAAAAATATGACTATTGAAGATGGTGGATTAATCGGCTCCAATCCTTTGAGCTCAGGAGATGGTGAAGATATTACCATCAAAATTCTGGAAACTTTAAAAGTTATAGGTGTGGGCACGAGAAACAGTGTGTCTGGTAGTATTATTGCGGCTAATGCTTTTGGGCAAGGTAGTTCTGGAGATATAGATATTACAGCTAATCAGATAATTTTAAGTGACGGAGGCTCTATTTCTTCTTCGGCTCTTGAAGACTCATCAGGTAATGCGGGAAATATTACTATTAATACTTCCAATTTAGATATTGCAGGTGAGAGCAAGGGACTTCCTAGCAGAATCAATTCGGGTACTGCAAGTACAGGGAATGGAGGCGATTTGATTATTAATGCCAATTCTTTAACAATCAGAGATCAAGGTGTAATTTCTGTTCAAGGAGATAGTTTGGGAGCTCCCGGAAATGTAGAAATTACAGCGGATTCTATTGAACTAAAAAACAATGGAAGGGTTACAGCAGCAACTATTTCAGGACAGGGAGGGAATATTAAAATAAATGTTGAAGATAATTTGATTATCAGAAATAATAGTCAAATTTCTTCTGAAGCCAGTGGAATTGCTAATGGGGGAAATATAGATATTTCAGCAGATTTTGTTATTGCTCTTCCTCCAGAAAATGGTGATATTATAGCCAATGCGATTAGAGGAGATGGCGGTAAGATTAAAATCACTACAGAAGGAATTGTGGGGCTAATAGAAACTGAAGGTTTGCCCAATGATAACCTTAGTGAAATTAATGCTAGTTCTGAATTTGGACAGGATGGCTCTGTAACAATAGTTATTCCAGAGTCAGAAACATTAGAGCCAGAAAGAGATGTTAAAACAGAAGTAGCAAGTTTAGATAAAAATTCCTTAGACAATTATTGTCGTAATCTTGGGAAAAGCAAATACAACGTTACTGGTCGTGGTGGTATTCCTTTTTCTTCAGAACAGAAAACCTCAGTTGTGATTAATTGGGAGGACTGGCGCATCCTTGAAGATGCTGGAAGATCAGAGGTAAATTCTCATCAAATACAAGATGATGCTACAAGTTTAGTTAGTCAAACATCTGATAATAATATTCAGTTAGTCCAAGGATGGTTTGTAAATGAACAAGGACAAATTATTTTGACTGCTGAACCTTTAGTTATTACCCCTCATCCTCAGCAAATAACTAATCTCGGTTGTTAAATAAGGATAATAGCCACGAGAAGAAATTTTTCTTATTTTTGATCTTTTCAACGGGATATTGAATTTCTGTGACCGAATTGTCTCCTCCTTGATCATTAACTATATAAATTTCTCTTAGAGAGCCATTTATTTGGTAATTATTATCTTTTATCCAGTTTTCTAGGATATCGTAGACTTTTTCTATAGTGGCAAATGAACCTTTATGAACTATAGAAGCCATATTATTAACTTTGGGTAGTTGATAAACCCAGACCTCTTCGTTAGCAGATATTTCTTGTGCTATGGGAATGATTGTTTCTATAGGAATGTTACTTTCTCGAATTGTATTATCGTGATAGATACAAATAGGTGAACCGATAATCTCCACCTTGTTTTCTTGAGCATATTGGAAAGCCTTTGTAAAAAGAGTGTTTAAAATAGGGCCACTGTCTCTATAATTAGGGATAACTCCTAGAGTCGCAGCGATCCATTGAGTTTCAACTGCTTTAAGAACCACTTTTTCAGCATCTGACATTGTATTGCGCTCCATAAATAGTAAGCTTTAAATAGGTTATAAATTTATGGTAAGCAAATAATGCATTTAGATGGCAATAACTTATCAATTAGAAACAATCAAAAAGCTGTAAGTTGTGCAAACTTACGAGAAACGGCTAACCTGGAAATTGTTATTTTAATGTTGTTAAATATTGAGTTTTATGGCTTTCACTGTTAATCCCATTAAATTTGGTACGGATGGCTGGCGTGGAGTTATTGCGGCAGATTTTACTTTTGAAAGAGTCGCTATGCTTGCTCCCCTTTCGGCTAAAGTGCTTGCAGATAATTACGGCAAGGCTACAGATAGTAATACGGTGATTGTAGGCTATGATCGCCGTTTTATGGCAGAGGATTTTGCGAAAGTTGCGGCTGAGGCTATTCAAGAGGCCGGATTTGATGTTCTCTTATCAGAATGTTTTGCGCCAACCCCTGCTTATAGTTGGGCTGCCAAAGCTCAAAATGCTTTGGGTGCAATTGTGATGACCGCATCTCATAATCCAGCAGCTTATCTAGGTCTAAAAGTCAAAAGCGCTTTTGGTGGTTCAGTTTCGCCCGAGGTTACTCAGCAAATAGAGGCTATTTTGGACCAACCAGTAGTACCGGCAGCCCAGTCAGGTAAATTAGAATATTTTGATCCTTGGCCCAGCTATTGTCAGGGTTTACAGGCAAAGGTTGACATTACAGCTATTAAAGACGCGATCGCCTCAGGGAAACTTCAAGTTTTTGTTGATGTGATGCATGGGGCGGCTGCCACAGGTTTAGAGAGGTTGCTAGACTCGACCATCATTGAGATTAATAGCGATCGCGATCCTTTATTTGGTGGTGGAGCACCAGAACCTTTGCCAAAATATTTGGCTGATTTGTTTCGCACTATCAAGGCTGCAGCTCAAGAATCTCCTGAGACAATTCGTGTTGGTTTAGTTTTTGATGGGGATAGCGATCGCATTGCGGCGGCCGATGGTGAAGGCAATTTCCTAAGCTCACAAATTTTAATCCCCATTTTGATGCAACATTTATTTCAAAATAAGGGATTTACTGGAGAAATCGTCAAAACTGTTAGTGGTTCTGATATCATTCCCAAACTAGCGAAACTTTTGGGACTTACAGTCTACGAAACTCCTATTGGTTATAAATATATTGCTGATCGGATGTTAAAAGCCGAAGTGATGATTGGGGGAGAAGAATCAGGTGGTATTGGTTATGGAACTCATATTCCCGAACGAGATGCCTTGCTGTCCGCTCTTTATGTTTTAGAAGCGGTGGTTCAATCAGGAAAAGATTTAGGTGAGATTTACGCAGAATTAGAAAAGAAAACTGAATTTCATGCTAACTATGATCGAATAGATTTTCCTCTACCAAATATGGAAGTTCGAGCCAAATTATTGGAGCGTTTGGCAGAAGAAACTCCGCAAACAATTGCGGGTAAATCAGTTAAAGATTGTTTAAGCGTTGATGGTTATAAATTTAGATTAGAAGATGATAGCTGGTTATTAATTCGTTTTAGTGGCACAGAGCCGGTATTACGTCTTTATTGTCAAGCTGACAATATGATTGAAGTTCGTAAGACTTTAGAATGGGCTAGAGAATGGGCAAGTTCTTAAAATCTCTTGGTAATATTTGGCTATAAGCTGGTAATTAGGAAGAGTAAAAATTATTACTATTGCTTGCTATTTAAGCAATTTCATAAATATTTTTACTCTTTATATTGATAATCAAATATTACGATTTTTCTCCTGCAACTTAAGCCGAATTTCTTCATGAAACTCTTTGGTAATAGGATACAAATAAGCCAAGATAACACCGATAATTAACGTAATAGTCGGCAAAGGTGCGATCGCACAACGAATAGCGAATAGGGCACTTTCTGGTTGTTGAGGGATTGCTTCCCCAGGAATTCTCTCGACAAATCCCGATAATTGTAAAGCGATACCCACTAAAAACACGGCAAAAGCAAGCCCGAATTTTTGTAGCAAAACCATAAAACTATAAAAAATACCTTCTCTTCTCTGTCCCGTGTTCAGCTCATCTAATTCGATCACATCAGGTATCATCGACCAAGGAATAAGATAGGCAACGGAGACCCCAAAACCTGCTAAGACTGCCAAGATATATAGTTCCGTAATTTGTCCTGGTTGTATGAGAAACAAGCCAATCTGGGCAAGTATCCAAAAGCTAGTGCCAATAAAATAGACGGCTTTTTTGCCAATTTTACTACTGACAAATTTCCAGAAAAATAACATGACTAAAGCCGTTCCTTGAACTGCGATCGCGGTTTTTGGGAAGTCAGCCTCTGGCATTCCCATATAGCTTACAGTAAAGTAAATCAGAATTGATGCTGTTAATTGGACTGCTAACCAGGAACATAAATATATCCCAATAACATAGCGAAAAGGTTTGTTTTGTAGAGCAATTTTTATTTGATCAATAATTGGCAGGCTCGGGGTAGCATTGGCACTGTTGCGATGGTCAATCGCATCGCGATCGCACAAATGAGATTCTGTCTTCGCAAAGACCAAACTGTAACCAAATCCCAATAACTGCAATCCCAGAAGCAACCCTAATACTCCGTTAACAGGATTCGTGAAGGAATTAGCAATGCCATAAACCAGAGAGATTGCTGCAATGACGATTAAAAGATAACCCAGATTTTTTTTATGCTTTTGATTTAAAACTGGTTCCGCACCTCTTTCTTGAATTCGCAGGGCACACCATAAAAGCGCAACCATAGCGAGTATTGCAACGACTGAAGCTAAGACGAAATACTGTTGACGGGGATTATCTGGATAAGCCTGAAAAATAAAGCTGGCGAGAACTAACGATAGTATGCTGCCTCCAATCGAAAAAGCGAAACGAAAACTATTGAGATTAGTGCGTTCGTTATAATCTTGAGTTAATTCTGGAGTTAAGGTTGTATAGGGTAAATTGACTGAAGTGTAGGACAGATGAAACAAAATAGCAATCACTACATAATAGGTAAACAAGCACCAGTTATTTACATTGGTATCGCTACTAAAACTCGGTACTAACCAGAGGCAAAAAAAGCACAAACCAAAGGGAATCATGCCACAGAGCATCCAAGGAATTCGCCTACCCCATTTGGTTCTCGTGCGATCGCTCAAAACTCCGATTATCGGATCATTAATAGCATCAGAAATTTTGCCGATCGCTAAAATGCTTCCTGCCATTCCTGCAGGTAAACCAGCTACATTTGTACAAAAATATAGTAGGAAAAATACTAAAACATTCGCTGTGATCGCTGGCCCCATATCTCCCGAACCGTAGGCTAATTTCGTAGTAAAATTAAGCTTCTCTGTCTTCATAATTTTTTGAGTTATTGGTTAGGTGTTTACTGCAATGGGCGATCTACATATTTCCTGGACAGAATATCACAGAAAAATCGAGCAATTGGCAATCAAGATTCACCAATCCGGCTGGGAATGCGAGCAAATTATTTGTTTGGCAAAGGGTGGTTTGCGCGTCGGAGATATTCTCTGTCGTATATTTGATAAACCTTTAGGTGTTTTGTTCACCTCGTCCTATGCTGGCTTTTCTGAGGATAATAACCCCCCGACTCGCAGCAAAATTATTTTTTCTCAACATCTTTCGATGATTGAATCAAATCTGGCAGGAAAAATTTTACTCGTAGATGATTTGGTAGATTCGGGAGTGAGTTTACAAGAATCCATCAACTGGCTACGCGGTCGCTATGGCGAAGATATTAGAGAACTGAAAACTGCTGTGCTTTGGTATAAGAGTTGCTCTGTAATAAAACCCGATTATTATGTAGACTACCTTCCTGATAATCCTTGGATTCATCAGCCTTTTGAGCGTTATGAGTCAATAACTGCTGATAAGCTACTCTAATTCTTTGCTTATTGTTCTATGTAGGAACAACTGGATGAGCTTTAGCTTCCCCAATCATAGAAACAAAGCTATGTAAGCGTATTTACTGCAAAATTATTACAAAACTTACGTAACAAAAAAGGAAACAAAGGTTTCACTCTAATTGAACTTTTAGTAGTTGTCATTATCATCGGGGTTCTAGCTGCTGTTGCACTACCCAATCTTTTAGGTCAAGTTGCCAAAGGAAGACAAGCTGAAGCGAAAAACATCTTAGGTACTATTGTTCGCTCCCAGCAAGCCCACCGTCTAGAAAATGGTACATTTGGCGAGATTGGGGATTATGAAGTCGGTGGTAATGCTGATCTTCCTGGCCAAATCGGACGTGATACTGCAACAATGGAAGACCTTCTTCCACTTGGTGCTGTTGATGGTATTCCTGACAATGCTCTTGCTGTAAGCTTTCAACCTGAGTTCTATTACTTCTCTGACGGACTTAACAGTGTACCAGGTGCCTTACAGTTACCAGATGAAACTGATTCTGCTGCTTGGGAATTTCCAGCAGCATCAACTACCTCTGTCTCTCCTGAAGTAGGTTACGCTTATGCACAATCAGTATGGAGATATGAAAATGATATTTTAAATTACACAGCTGTGGTTAGTCAAAATGATACTGGTTCATTTTCTTCTATTATTTGTGAAGAAGCCACAATTAATGCCGCAAATCAACCCATAACTAATGTAGTAGACGATGGTTCTGTCTTAGCTACCGCATGCGCCCAAGGTACCGAAGTCAAATAATTAATATGGTTGCTTAGGTGCATCGATATTAAATTCATAAAAGCAATAGCAAGGAATAAGAATTATCCTAATTCTCTGAATTCCTTGCTTACTTTTTAAGAGTTAATTTTTTGTTCATAATCCGTAATAAGTTAAAAAAAATGACATGGGTAATTGCACAACACAAGTATTACATTCTGAGAAGAAACAAAGAAAAAGGTTTTAGTTTGATTGAGCTATTGGTAGTTGTCATCATTTTGGGAGTTCTTTCTGCACTAGCCTTACCAAACCTATTCGGACAAGTGGAAAAAGCGCGAACTTCAGAGGCAAAACTATTTTTAGGCTCGCTTAATAGAACACAACAAGCCTACTATTTTGAAAATGGTAGTTTTGCCCTGACTATGTCAGAGATGGGATCCAATTACACTACAAATTCTGAAATTTATGACTACGTGATTCTTAATCCTCCTCCTTCTCCTAACCAAATTCACCATCAAGCAAATCCTAAGCCTATATATGCCAATGAATTAAATACTCTAGAATCAGCAGTATATCGCCTTCCAAGCGGAGGGTTTACTACTTCGTTATGTATCGGTTTTTTAATAACGGACGACCCCAATATCACAGCTCCAGGAAATTGCGATAATGGGGAAATTGTTAAGTAAATTAGTTTATAACTTTTCCTTTTGTCATAACTATCTATTATTAGACTAAAATTCAAATAAATTTTATTTTCGTAGCATAAACCCAGATTTTTTTATTGATTGATTTTTTATTTTATTAAATGGGAATAGTAAAAATATAAGCTGTTCTACTTCGTGATTCAAATAGCTAAATTACTATCCAAAAACTTGTCTTAATAACTCCTCTTGCCCAAAATATTGTATTTGCTAGACATAAAAATGACTACATTTACGCAACATCAAAATCAGAAAATAAATTTGTTATTAGCCAGTCTTCTTAGTATTTCTTTGGGCTATTGCCTAGTTAAGCTACAAATTCCTAAGCTCCAAGAAGTGCGAGATGTCAACTTGGGAACAGATGAATATTTAAAACAAGCAAAAGCAGAAGAGCTGGAGTTGAGTGTGCTTAATAAGGCTCCTAACTTTGGATTAAGTAATTTTGTTGCTAGTCATTCATATATAAAATTTTTAATTTATATGGGAGACGAAAATGCGAGAAGGAAAACTGGATACAGTCTTAGCCCCAAATACCTTGAAGTAATAGCTGAAAATGATCCTCTTTTTTCCAAAGCATTTGTCAATCTTTCCGCTGCTTCTTCTATCTATGGTGGAGCTCCCGAAAAAACAGTAGAAATTATGGATCAAGTCCTAGAGAAGCTTACTCCAGATTTCCCACAAGCATATCTTGTGTGGCTCTATAAAGGAGTGGATGAAGTTCTTTTTATGGGCGACTTAAAAAAGGCACAACATTCCTACGAGAAAGCTGCCGAGTGGGCAAATATAGCGGGAGATCAATTTATTGAAAATGCTGCACGCAACACTGCTGAATTCTTAACTACTAATCCTGATATTGTCGAAGCTCAAGTGGGCGCTTGGTATGTAGTACTTACTAGTACTTCAGATAAAATTGTACGTCAGGCAGCAATAAGAAATATCGAACAATTAGGTGGGACTATAGAAGTTTTTCCTGATGGCAGAGTTGTTGTAACAGCACCAAAATCGAGTAATTGAGATAGAAATTGCTAAACCTTAAAGAATTTTATCCATTGTTAATTTGTTTGAGAGCAGCTTCAGCGGCTGCTTTTTCTGCTTCTTGTTTGCGTTTTCCCTTGCCTGTGCCGTGAACTATTCCTTGAACTAATACTTGGGCAGTAAATTCTTTAGCGTGATCGGGTCCCGATTCTTGGATAATTTCATAAGTTGGGGCTTCGTGACATTTAGCCAAGGCCCATTGTTGAAATTTATTTTTACTATCTATGAATGTTGCTGTGGGAGAATTACTTTGTTTGTCAACCAATTCTTTTGCTAAGGATCTAAAGAGATGTTGTATATAGTTGGCAACCGCTTCAATGCCCTGGTCGAGAAAATAAGCACCGATTATTGCCTCAAAAGTATCATTGAGCAGAGAAGGATTAGCTCTGCCATTATCCTTAGCAGCACCTTTGCCTAAGCGCATTAATTCTCCTAGATTCATTAGGGCTCCGAGTTTGCCTAATTGCTCTTCATCGACCAGTCGCGATCGCAGACGGGTCAGTTCAGCTTCATTCATCGAAGGATATTCACGATAGAGCATTTCTCCTACCAAAAAACCTAAAACAGCATCTCCCAAAAATTCTAGACGTTCATTATGCCCTGGCACTTCAGGATGCTCATTGGCATAAGAGCGATGAGTTAAAGCTAATTCTAATAGACTTTGATTTTTGATTTGCGGGAGTTGGTAGTCTATATTATTTGACATTTTGTGATTCTTTGAGGATACGAGTCTCTAATAATTTAAAATTTTTGGTAGTCATCAGAAAAATTATCAACATGAAAAATCTGTGGAATGATCAGGCAGCAGCAAAATATCAAGGCGATTTAGGATTGCGGGTTTATACGTCCCGCTTGCTAGGACAAGATCCTTCCTTGGTTTTACATGGAGGAGGAAACACTTCAGTCAAAATAAATGAAAAGAATCTGCTGGGGGAGTCAGAAGATATTCTATACGTCAAAGGGAGTGGCTGGGATCTTGCCACCATAGAAGAACCAGGCTTTTCCCCAGTCAGGATGAATCATTTATTAAAATTAGCTCAACTATCATCCTTGAGTGATCCAGAAATGGTCAATGAGCTGAAAACTCAAATGACTCGTGCCACTGCGCCGTCTCCTTCAGTGGAAACGATTCTTCACGCGATTTTACCCTATAAATATGTCGATCACACCCATGCAGATGCAGTGGTAACGATCACTAATACTCCTGAGGGATTAGATAGAGTTAAAGAAATATACGGGGATACGGTGGTGATTATTCCTTATATTATGCCTGGGTTTGATCTAGCTAGAATTTGCGCTGAGAAGTTTGCTGCTGAATCCCATGAGCAAACCGTTGGCATGGTCTTAATGAATCACGGAATTTTTTCCTTTGGTGATACTGCTCAGGAGTCCTATGATTTAATGATCGAATTAGTAGGAAAAGCTGAAGCTTATCTTCAAGATAACAATGCTGCACCCAAAAATATCCCTGCAAATTCCCAAAACGATCATGATGATAAGGTTTTTGGTAAGACTTTAGCTAATTTGCGTTATCAACTCGCAAAAAACGTGGGATTCCCTGTTATTTTATCTAATCATAGAGAAGCCAAGTATTTAGAGTTTGCGCAACGTCAAGATCTAAAAGTTATCTCTCAACAAGGGCCAGCAACTCCAGATCACGTGATTCGTACCAAAAGAATACCTTTATTAGGTCAAAATGTAGAATCCTATGTGAGTGATTACCAAGCTTACTTTAAAGCTCATGCTGCTGCTGATCATGTGATGCTCGATCCAATTCCCCGAGTAATCATTGACCCAGAATTAGGAATTTGTACTGCCGGCAAAACAGTCAAAGCGGCAAACATAGTAGCCGATATTTATGACCATACGATTGATGTGATTGAAGGAGCTACTAAGTTAAGTAAATATCAAGCTTTATCTGCCAAAGATCTTTTTGCTATGGAATATTGGGATTTAGAGCAAGCCAAATTGCGCAAAGGTGGCACTCCACCAATCTTGACAGGAGAAATTGCCTTAGTTACAGGAGCAGCTTCAGGAATTGGCAAGGCTTGCGTTGATTCACTCTTAAAAAGAGGGGCAGCAGTCGTAGGCTTAGATATTAATCCTGCTATTGAAACCCTTTATGAACGTGCTGATTTTATGGGGATGGTTTGTGATGTGACTGATGAACAAGCTTTGATCCAAGTTCTAGAAAAAACTGCTCGTAAATTTGGTGGCTTAGATATTTTAATTCTCAATGCAGGAATTTTTCCTCCTGGCTGTTCTATTGCCGAATTGAGCGGGAAAACCTGGAATAAAGTGATGTCAATTAATCTCGATGCCAACTTTACCTTAATGCGTGAATCTCATCCCTTCTTGAAATTATCGCCTAATGGTGGCCGAGTAGTAGTGATTGGCTCCAAGAATGTCCCTGCTCCTGGCCCTGGTGCTGCTGCTTATTCGGCCTCTAAAGCTGCTTTAAATCAGTTAACAAGAGTGGCCGCTTTGGAATGGGGCAAAGATAAAATTAGGATTAATTCTTTGCATCCTAATGGAGTTTTTGATACAGGAATTTGGACAGAAGACACCTTGGCAAATAGAGCTCAGCATTATGGATTAACTGTCGAAGAATATAAAACAAATAATGTTCTTAAAGTAGAAGTTACGAGCGAATCGGTAGGGGAATTAGCAGTGGAGCTTTGTACTCCTTTATTTGCCAATACCACCGCAGCTCAAATCCCCATTGATGGAGGTAATGAAAGGGTTATATAAGATGGAAATAAATACTGAGGAATAATTTACAACAAACAGAATAATATCTTCTCCTTATCTGGATATATTTATTCTTGAGCAAGGAGGATTGTTCGGTCGGAAAACCACACCTCTTGTATTTGTCCTATGCCCTGGATGCCCTATCTCTCTTGACTTTTGGTCTTGTTCAACTCCTTTAGCTTTATTTTGGTTTTCAACTGAACCACAACGTTACAATAGATATTGTCAGAATATGGCTAAACTTATAAACTAAGTAGCAAAGTTTGCTTCTCACCATATACCCATAAAAACTAGGATAAAAGAAAAATATGACCGACCTAAAAGATCAAATCCAACAAGAAACAGCGCAGGCAAGAGAAGTTTGTAGTACTGAGGGTGCGACTTCCGGCGAATGTGCAGCTGCTTGGGATGCGGTTGAGGAACTTCAAGCAGAAGCTTCCCACCAGCGCCAGAATCATCCAGCAAAAAATTCTCTTGAACAATATTGTGATGATAACCCGGACGCTCTAGAATGTCGTGTTTACGAAGACTAAAAATATCTTTTAGTGCTTATCACAATTGCTATTATCACTATAATTTTGATGCTTGAATCGGGAGTCTTAGTTTCTAAGATTCCCTTTTTGATTGAGGTTTTTATGGGTAAATAAAGTCCGCAGAACAAAATTAACTTATACTAACCCATAATTTCGTATCCTGCGTCGACGTAGATAATTTGTCCTGTAATGCCACTGGCAAGATCGCTACATAGAAACGCGGCAGTATTGCCTACTTCTTCTTGAGTAACAGTTCGTCTTAGGGGTGCTTTTTCTTCCATCATCCGAATCATATCAAGAATGCCTCCGATCGCAGAAGAAGCCAAAGTTCTAATCGGGCCTGCGGAAATGCCATTAACCCGAATATTTTGCGGCCCCAATTCTGAAGCTAGGTAACGAACACTCATTTCTAGGGCAGATTTGGCTACTCCCATCACATTGTAGTTGGGCATTACCTTGACTCCTCCGAGGTAAGATAAGGTGACGATGCTTCCTCCTTCTTGCATTAAGGGCTTAGCGAGGCGAGCAAAATCTGTTAGAGAATAGGCACTAATTTCTAAGGATTTGCTGAAGGCGTCTCTGGGGACGCTGCTATAGTCTCCCATTAAATATTCTTTGTCGGCAAAGGCTAGGCAGTGAATAAGAATGTCTAACTTACCCCATTTTTGGGCGATCGCATTAAACATCTCTTCCATTAACTTATCATCTTGGACATCGCAGGGTAGGATTAAATCTGGATTTAGGGGATCGACTAATTGTCTAACTTTTTTCTCATAACGTCCTTTCTCATCAGGCATATAATTAACTCCTAAATTGGCTCCTGCCTGATGCAATTGTTGAGCAATACCCCAAGCAATAGAACGATTATTGGCTATTCCTGTAACAAAAGCATTTTTTCCCGTTAAATCTAACATCCGATTCTAATCCTATCCTCTAGTTTTATTCGCAATTATATATATTACAGTTGCTGGGGCATTTCTAAACGATTGGAGATGAGGGATCGGGAAAATGACCAGACAGATTCTGAGTTGCTAACCGAAGTTAAAAAGCGATCTCAAGATCCGAAATATCTTCTTTGATGAACCTGGCTAGACAGGAGTATCCTTACTTTGCAAATATATTTTCATTACAGCGAAAACTCTGAAAGCACCAAAGAATTATGTTCAGAACTAATAGACTTAAGAAAATGCTTCAAGAAGGTTCTAAGCCAATTGGTTGTTGGATTTTCTTCTCAGATGGTGACTCAATAGAACTTCTTTCTCTATGTGGATTCGATGCTTTTATCATTGATCATGAACATATTGCTTCGGACAGACGTGTCTTAGTTAAGCAACTTCGGGCGGCTCAGGCAACAGATGTGACCTGTATTTTACGGGTGCCTTCTCATGATCCAGTTTATATCAAGCATGCGTTGGATATTGGAGTAGAAGGTCTACTTGTTCCTACTGTAGAATCGGCAGATGAAGCAAGAAAAATTGTTGCGGCGACTCGCTACCGACCCCATGGCGGACATCGGGGGGTTGGTTATCCAGAATGTCGAGCAGCTAATTGGGGTTTAGCAGAGCTGGAATATCCAGCCAATTATCGAGAAAATCTAATAATCGCAGTTATTATAGAAAGTCTTCGGGGTTTTGAGAATATTGAACAGATTGCCGCAGTTGAAGGAATTGATATGGTATTTTTGGGTCCAGGAGATCTGACAGCAGAGCTAGTAAATGATTTTGCCGAACTAACTACTTTTGGAACCTATGAAAACTCAAAACTTGATAGACTAATGGCAGAAGCTGAAGCGACGGTTCTTGGGAGATCTGATTGTTGGCTTGGGGGAATAAGTCGCAATGCCGCAGGAGGTCGCGAGTTGTTTAATAAGGGTTATGATTTCGTAACGCCAACTGGCGATGCTTGGTTATTATCCGATGCGGCTAGATCTGTTATACACCAAATGAAAGAGGATGTTTAATCAGAACTTGACCACTACCTTGCCGCAGTTCTGGCCACTGAGTAAATAATTTACCGCAGCAGGAATAGATTCAAGCCCCTGAAATTCGCTGGGATCGATCGCGACTCTAATTTTCCCTGTAGAAAACATTTCTAGAAGGCGATCGCGAGCTTCGGGAATATATTCTTTGTACAAAGGCATTAAAAACCCTCGAACTGATGCTGCTTTCCAAAAAAGTTGATTGTAAATTCTGGGTTGAGATACTAATTCTGGATTCTTGCCATATTCAGAGATGAAGCCCACGACCACTAAACGCCCTCGAACTGCCAAATTATCTACACAAATGTCGAACATCTGCTTACCAATACATTCAAAAACCAGATTAAGGCCCTGGGGATATTCTTGTTTGAGTACTTGAGCGACATTGTCCACGCGATAATTAACTACGCGATCACAGCCTAAATCTTTAAGTAATCGATGCTTTGCCTCAGAGCCACAGGTTCCAATCACCTGATTTCCTGATAATTTTGCTAGTTGCACCGCAATATGACCAGTTCCTCCCCCTGCTGCAGTTACCATTACAACTTCTTGACTAGTCATTGCCCCTACTTGCTCTAATGCCACTAAAGCTGAAACTCCAGTGGGCATCAAAGTCAGAACTTCTGGGGTTGCGATCGGGACAGGAAAACCCAGTTTTTCATCAATTACTTGATATTCTCGATAGCCGCCGCCGCGTTGAGTTGTGACCACCGCATCACCCACTGCAAACTCTTTGACCTGATCTCCTATCGCGACAACTTCGCCTATTGCTTCTACGCCCAGATCAATAGGTGGAGTCTCCGTGAAATAGGGAATTTTGCCTTTACACAATAAAGTATCAAACCCAGCATTTACTCCGGCAAATTTATTGCGAATCAAAATTTGCTTACTCGTCGGTTCGGGAATTTTATCCTTTATGATTTCAATAGCTGAGCTAAAATCTGAGCTAAACTTTGTGGCAATTAATTTTCTGTAAGTATCCGAACTCATAAATCATGACCAAGCGTGAAGTTATTATCCCTCAGGGAATGGAAATCCTCTATGAAAAATACCATTATTGTCCTGGTATTAAGGTAGGTAATACCCTATACATCTCAGGACAGGTAGGACGGGATGAGAATTTGCAGATAGTCGGAGGCACAGAGGCCCAATTTGTTCAGGCTTTTGAGAATGTGAAAAAAGTACTGACAGCAGCAGGAGCTAGTTTTGATGATGTGGTCGAGATGATTACCTATCATGTTACGGGGGCAAATATTATAAGTGCTTCCGAGTCTTCTTCCGCAAAACCACAACAATTGACTATTCCCCATTTGCCATTGTTTATCGACGTAAAAGACCGCTATTTTACGAACAAGTTTCCCACTTGGACTGGTGTTGGCGTGACAGGTTTATCCACAGCAGGATTAATTGTCGAAATTAAATGTACGGCAG
Source organism: Xenococcus sp. PCC 7305 (assembly GCF_000332055.1). Classification (GTDB taxonomy): domain Bacteria; phylum Cyanobacteriota; class Cyanobacteriia; order Cyanobacteriales; family Xenococcaceae; genus Xenococcus. The sequence continues at coordinate 47,315 of NZ_ALVZ01000223.1, forward strand.
TTCTTGAAGACTAACAATTTTCCATTGTCCATTACCCATTACCCAAAAAATCAAGTACTACTTGAGATACTTGGTCAGGAATTTGGTTCATCATACAAATCGTGCCCTCTGGCAGTTCAACCTCCTGGCTATTGGCGATCGCCTTAGCGACAAAATGACGGTTTTCCGCTTTAGCTAAACCCAATCTTTCAAACTCTTGCACATCATCCATACCCCAAAGAATCAGTGTCGGACATTTGATCATGCCCAAGCGTTCTTCAGCTTCTAGGCAATAATGACCCACTGCCCAAACTGCATACAAAGGATGACCAAATCCCTTCATATCATCTAAAACCCAACGATGATTTAATTCCGCAGAGCCGACATATCGCGATCGCGCTTGCCATCTTTTCATAAGATGGGAACCATCTTCTTCTATTTTGAACCCGATATCGAATAATTCAAAAAGCTTGGCTTGGCCTTCTTTTTCAAAACCCGCGACATTGCCCAAAATAAGCTTGTCCACGCGATCGCCATAGGCGGCAGCGACTTCGGTTGCCACAAAAGCTCCCGTATGATTGCCTAAAATACTGGTTTTTTCAATACCTAATTCATCTAAAAGAGCAATCACTGTTTTGGCATAGTCGGCAATATTATACATTCTGGGTGGTTTGTCCGAATCACCAAATCCCATCAGATCCATTGCTATGACTTGTCTATGTTGGGCAAGAATGGGCATTAACTCACGATATTCATCACTACTACGGGGGTTCATATGTAGTAAAAGCAATGGCTTCCCATCACCACCGATGCGATAGAGAATCTGACCATCATCTGTATCCAAAAAAGCTCTCTTAATTTGTTGTATCATCTATCATTAAACATTTATTATTTACTATCAAATACTTTTCTAGACTAGTGCTGTGGCTCTGGTAGGTAATTGAGATCGCTGTGGTAGTTGTAAGATCTCTCTTGTTTGGGCTGGAGTTGCAACTTCGCGATTAAGAGTATGTGCCATTTGGGCAATCTTTTCGACTAATTCCCCGTGGTGAGGTTTCCCAAATCGGGAATAATGGTGATCCCCCAAACCAATTGCTACATGTCCGCCAAGTGCGATCGCCCAGGATGCTACTCGCATCACATCACCATTCCAACAAAGGACCAACCACTGATTATCTTTGGGCACTTCTGCAATGAAAGCCTGTAGTCCAGCGATCGTTGGAGCTGCTCCAGATGGCATAACTTCTCCAGTAAACACAAATTCCCACAATGTATTTTGCGGTAAAAGCCCCATTTCTTGAAAACAGCGAGCGGTTCGCATTTGGCCGACATCCCAACAAACTGAGGATACATATACATTATGCTTTTTGAACACTTCTAAAACAGCCTTTAAGTTCTCCCGACTATTGACATAAACTTGATCGTAGCTATTAAACTGTTTTGTTATAGGATTCCAGAAATCGACATTAAGAGAACCAAAATCTACTGGGGCCATATCCACCCGTAGCACTGGATCATCATTTACGGCTAAGATATGTCGCACTCGATCCTCAATCTGGTTTTGAGTAATATAGCCGAGAGTCGGATGGATTAATAAATCCGTTTGCTCACGAATCCCCTGGATCACTTCCAGATAAAGTTCCACATCATTGCGAGGTTTTCCCGTCTGAGGATCTCGTCCATGCCAATGAAAGATGGATGCTCCGGCTTTCCAGGCAAGAACTGCTTCTCTGATAATTTCCTTGGGGCTGTAAGGTAGTGCAGTATTGTCACCCCTCATAGCTATTTCGTTACAGCGGCACTCGATAATCAGTGGTAATTCCTTATGCATTTTCTTCCTCCTAATGATCTTCCAGAAACTTACTAACTATTTGAGAGATTTCTTCCGGCTTCTGATTCATCATCCACAGGGTTCCACCTTCTAGTTCAACTCTTTTGCAATGGAGAATAGCTTCCGAGAGCCAATGTTGATTTTCCGCCTTGGCTAAACCAGCTTTTTCTAAAGGTTCTAAGCCCTTTTCTCCCGCTAGAATCAAAGTTGGACATTGAACCAAACGAAATCTTTCGGTCGCAGTAGGACAATAGTTAGCTACCGCCAAACCAGTGTAGATAGTAGAACCAAAACATTTTAAATCTTCGATCACACAACGATGATTTAACTCACCTTTGCCAACATAATTGACCCGAGCAAGCCATCTTTGCATTAGATGGGAACCATCTTCTTGAATTTGAAATCCTTGGGTATATCTTTGGGCAATTTTGTCAGTTTCTTCTTTATCAAATCCATGGACATTGCAAAGAATAAGTTTTTCTACTCGCTCTGGATAGGCTGCGGCAACTTCTCCTGCGATATAACCACCTGTGAGACTGCCAAGGATACTACTGGTTTGAATTCCTAAATGATCCCAAAGTGCAATTACTGTTTTGGCATAATCTGCAACCGAATAGATTCTCGGTGGCTTATCAGAATCACCTAACCCTATTAAATCCATGGCAATGACCTGGCGATTCTGAGCCAAGATTGGCATAATTTCCCGAAATTCATCACTGCTACGGGGAGTCATATGCAATAACAATAAAGGTTCGCCCTCACCAACAATTCGATAAAGAATCTGACCATCTTCTGTATCTAAAAAGGCTCTCTTGATACTTTGATTCATCTGATTCTCTCTAGTTCATACAATTAAACCTAAAACCTAACCCCTAAAACCTAAAATCTAATTTAAGGCTTACGCTCTTCTTTAATTAAAGTTCTTTGATAGATTTCACCATTCTTGAACCAATGCCAGGTACGGGCGCGATGATTATTGCAAGCACTGAGATGGATCATTTCGTAGATGTATGCATCGGCGATATCTTTGTAACTAAAGTAAAGGATGATGATCTTGTCGTCAGCTTCCCAAGCCTTCCCTTCAATGCGTTCAGTATCAAATAAAAGGGTCTTGTCCTTATAGATTCCTGGGAATTGATATTCTTGATATTTGCCATCAGCCCAGGTATAGCGGTTGGTTTGAAAGTAGGGATATTCCGCATTTTCCGGGAACTCACAGGTTAGATGGGATTTGTTGGTATCGAGGATTTTTCCCTCATTGTCAACCGTTGTATAAGTACCAATCCAGTCCCCTTCATGTCGGGTGAGCGCGGGCATTTCATCTCTAATATTAGACATGGGAATTCCTCCAAATGCTTATTTGCAATAAGTTTAAGTCAAATCTTGGGGAATTTCCGTTAAATCTTAACTATTATGAAATATTTCAAGCCGCGATCATATTTCTCTTAATGCCGCAATATCTTATTCTCAAATATTTTGAAACGTTAGCTTAGAAGAAAATCTGTAGCATCTAAATCAGCAACATCAGTATTTTCTACTGCGGCAATAAATTCGTTAAAGCCATCTTGAGTAAATCTAATCTGAGTTGTGCTGCCATTCTGAACGAAGGTTAAATCTTCAAAAGTTAGATTGGTGCCCAAGGCAAATTTATCTTCTCCATCAACATAATCTTTAATGCGATCGGTATTGCCGCCACGAGAAATGTTAAAGGTATCATTGCCTGCACCACCAAAAAGAGTATCTAGTCCCTTGCCACCAGAGAGATTATCATCACCATTCTGCCCGAAAATCAGGTCATTGCCAGCCCCACCGACAAGAAAATCATTATTGGCTCCACCAAATAAAGTATCGGAACCATCACCACCATTTAAGCTGTCATTACCATTATTGCCTAATATGCGGTCATCCCCAAAGCCACCTTCGACCGTGTCGTCGTCTGCTTGACCCCATAAGGTATCGTTGCCATTGTCCCCAAAAATGAGATCGCTACCATTATTGCCGAAAAGATTATCATTGCCATCTCTGCCATTGATCGTATCGTCACCCAAACGACCTCTAACTGTATCGTTACCAGCCAAAGCAAAAATATTATCAGGATTTAAACTGCCTTCAATCGAATCATTGCCTATTGTCCCGACATTGTTAAAGTTAGATAGAATGTCGCTACCGCCGAATATCACACAAGAGCAGATACTTCTAAACTTCCACCACTTCCTACATTACTGCCGCCAAATACCACATAACTTTGCCCTTGTCCGCCATTCCCTGCAAGCTTTGCACCAACAATGATGTTATCAATACCATCATCATTAACATCTCCGGCATTACTTACGGAAATACCTAACAAGTCAAAATCATCAATCCCATCATTAATAACAAAGCCATTACTTCCATCAAGAGCAGATAGTTATAAGCTGCCCTCACTGCCAACATCACTGCCGCCAAATACTAAATAACTTTCATCTGCACGTGGTGCGCCAATAAAATAATAAGATCATCGATACCATCACGATTAATATCCCCAGCATTACTTACTGAATTACCTGAACGGTCACTCTCATCAAGACCATTAACTACAAAACCATTAGCACCATCAAGATCAGCTAAGTTTATTGCCACTGGATTCATAGTCTTTCTCTTTAAAATATTAAGAGAAAAAACAAGAATATTGCCTTATTGCTTATTACTCAAACTTGGCACGACAATAATTTTCCCCATAACGCCTCGCTGTTCTATAGTTAATAACGCCTCGGCAATTCCTTCTAACCCAACCACCTGATCGATCGCAGGTTGAATTTTTCTCTCGGCAACTGCTGGCAATACAAGATCTCTTAAGGTGGCTAAACTTGCTTGGTAATATTCGTTGTACCAAAGGGCAATGCCATAGAGCTGGACATTGCGCCCAATTACTTTAATCAGAGGAATAGTCGCTTCTATGCCAGTTACATAACCATAGGAGACAATACGACCATGATTTGCGATCGCATCTAGACAATGGGGCAAGGTAACTTTTCCACCGCCATCTAAGGCCACATTCACTCCTGCATCATTTGTGATTCTTTTCACTTCGGCAACGACATCGGTTTGACTATAATCAAATGCCTCTGCTGCGCCTAATTCCTTCAAGCATGCTACTTTAGCTGTACTTCCCGCCGTCGCGATCGCTTTGGCACCCAAAAGCTTCACCAGTTGTAATGCTGCTGTGCCCACGCCACCACTACCCGGATGGATCAAGACCCATTCTCCAGGCTGGACTTGTGCTTTATGAATCAGTGCCATGCTCGCGGTTAAATAGGCGATCGGTAAACTAGCTGCGACTTCAAAAGAAATGGCATCTGGAAGTACTAATAATTCTTCGGTTGGGGCGATCGCATATTCGGCAAAAGCGCCGCTAACATGTCCTACTACTCGCATCCCAGGGCAAAATTCTGTAACGCCATCACCCACAGCATCAACTATTCCCGCTGCTTCCTGACCAAGAATATGGGGCAATCCCAGATGACCATAACCTTTATATTTGCCATAGGTTGATTGCAAGTCAGAGTTATTCATTCCCGCAGCTTTCACTATAATTCTTACTTCCCCTGCACCTGGGTTCGGAAGTTCTATTTCGTCAACCTGCACCGAAGCAGGGTCGCCATATTCGTGGATTCTTGCTGCTTTCATGGAAGTTTTGTCCTCATGGTTTACATAGAGACTAAAATATTAGCCTACATGACTTAGCAATTGATATTGCTATATAAACCGCGTCCATATTGAGAACTGGAGTTTTGAAATAAAGTTATAGAGGCCTCAAACCCTGTTCCCCATTCCCTATTCCCTGTTCCCGAAACAATGACAAAAACTACGGGTTTCAAACTAGACGCGGTTTAAAAAAAATTGAATCCAAATTTCCAGTGACTCCGTATTCATATTTAGTAGTGATTCATACAAAGCGATTATCAATACTTTTAATAAGAGCGTGATAAAAACAGAGCGTGATTTATTTCAGGTGAATAATACTGAAGGAGAACAGACAACAGATGAAGCAATTTTTGCCGATTTTATTCGGGGTGATTCGGCAGCTTTAGGCATCTTATATGATCGCTATGGGTTATTGGTTTATCGTTTGATTTATCGGATGTTAAAAAATAATTCAGAAGCAGAGGATCTAACGCAAGAAATTTTTCTGACTCTTCAGGAGAAGCCCAACTATAATCCACAACGAGGTTCTTTTTATACCTATTTAATGATGCTAACTAGATCAAGAACCATAGATAAAATACGTTCTAAAAAATCCCAAGGTAATTTATTACATAATCTTGGTAAGATAAAGGATCTAATTGGCAAGGAAAATAAGGCTAATCCTATAGATATTGCCTCGACGGAAGAGCGAGAAATTCAAGTTAAAAATGCTCTGCAATATTTATCTGATAATCAAAGAAAAATTTTGGAACTATCTTATTATGAAGGCCTTAGTCAATCGGAAATTTCTGAGATACTAGAAATACCCTTAGGAACTGTCAAAACCCATAGTCGTCGGGGACTAATAATACTTAGAAAAAACTTACAAAATTTGATCACTTAAAAAATGGCAAATAATTATGAATCTTACAACTTAGAAGAGATTTTAGCCGGCTATGTTCTCGGTAATTTGGACGAAAAAGAATTGACTTGGCTAAATAAAAAATTAGTTGCTAACCCTCAAATTCAGCAGCAAATTGATGAATTATCGGCAACTTTAACTTTGATGCCCTATAGCTTACCGCAAAATAATCCTAGCTCTGATTTGCGTGGTAGAATTTGTGATTCAATTGCTCAAAAAAATCAAGTAAAATATCCTAATTTTCCAAAACTCAATCCTATGGCCTGGGTAATTAGTGGTATTGCTGTGGTCAGTACATTATTATTGGGGGTTGATAATTATAGTTTACGCCAAAAACTAGCTAATAATAATCAATTACATCAACAACAAGAATTAATTGGCCTGCTGCGTCAACCTCATAATCGTTTAGTTTCTCTTCAAGGATTAGAGGAATTACCAAAAGCATCGGGAAGTTTGTTTATTGCTCCACAGCAAAAGAAAGCTGTTTTAGCTCTCCAAAATTTGGCACCTTTATCCGGAAAGAAAGTATATCGCCTCTGGGCCGTATCTCCAGAAAAAACAACTGGCTGTGCAAATTTTACTCCCGATGAAGAAGGAATTGTTCATTTGGAATTATCGAATAATGCTTTAAAAAATGCTAACGCCATTTTGATTACCATCGAGCCGGAAGCTGATACTAAACAACCCCAAGGTAACACCATTATGAATGGCTATTTTTCCCTATGAAACAACATCAAACATATCATCGTGTCGTAATTGTTGGGGCAGGCTTTGGTGGTTTACAAGCAGCTCAATCTTTGGCCCATAAAGCAGTGGAAGTTATTTTAATAGATCGCCATAACTATCACAGTTTTATTCCTTTACTCTATCAAGTTGCTACTGCCCAATTAGCCCCTGAACAGGTTGTGGTACCGATTCGGAATCTGTTGCGCAGCTCGCCCAATGTTAGTTTTGTGTCGGCAAAAGTTGAAACTATTGATTTTCCTGCCAAGATAGTTCAATTGGCAAATGAAACTATTTCCTATGATTATTTGGTCTTGGCGACTGGTAGTCGCAGCCAGTTTTTTGGTGTTGAATCGGCAAAAAAATTTGCTTTTCCTCTAAAAAATCTTGGTGATGCGATAAACCTGCGTCATCACATTCTGAGCTGTTGTGAGCAAGGTTCAAGAGAATTAGATTTTGCTCGACGGAAAAAACTATTAACTATCGCTATTGTAGGAGGAGGTGCGACAGGAGTCGAATTAGCGGGCTCGTTAGTCGAGTTGGTCAATGATGCTTTGCTCAAAGATTATCCGAGATTAGATTCTCAAGACGTGACGATTATTTTGGTGCATTCCGGCGATCGCTTATTATCGGAATTTCCCTCATCTCTGGGTGATTACACAGCAAGTAAGCTGCGTCGTCTGGGGGTAAAAGTTATGTTGCGCTCCAAAGTTACTTCAGTTTCTGCCCAAGGCTTTGAACTAGATGATGGTACTTGGTTTGCTTCAGCTACGGTTATTTGGGCTGTGGGAGTCACCGGCGCTATTCCGAAAAGCTTTCCTTTCCCGCAAACGAGTAACCAAGGGAAAATTAAGGTTTCCCCAACCTTACAACTAGCGCAATATCCAGAGGTTTTTGCCATTGGCGATCTCGCTCAGGTAAATTCCTCCCGTCAAAATTTATCTGGGGTAGCACCAGAAGCTTTGCAGCAAGGGGTCTATGTAGCGCAAGCTATTACCAAAATTATTCAAGGACATTCTGTGAGGCCTTTTCGCTATTTCAACAAAGGGAGACTGGCTATTATTGGTTGTTATTGCGGAGTGGGGAAAATTGGCAATCTGCAACTCAGAGGCTTTTTGCCTTGGTTGTTCTGGCTAGCTGTACATTTGGTCTATTTCCCTAATTGGCATAATCGTTTGATGATTCTGATGAGCTGGCTTCATAGCTATATTTTCCGCGATCGCGCGATGCGATTTATTTTTTCTCCCATCAACCAAGATCGAGAGGGTAGCCCTAAAGGATTAGCTAGCGCGTCAGGCCAGAGGGCAGATGGCAGAAGTTCTATCTCTCGCATAGTTTAGGGAATTACATCTAGTAAAAAGACTTATTAAACTTATAACTCAAAGGAGATTTAAACCATGACAAATACTATGACTCAAACAACAAAATCTAAAACCAATTTTCAGGTTTATTCCCTACTAATTATTCGTTTAACTCTAGTGGCAATTTTCCTCTATCACGGATTACCAAAGGCGATTTTTTGGTCTATGGCAACGGAAAAATTCGTCGGATTTGGTCTTCCTGGTTTCTTGGGGCCAATCACGGGGATTGCTGAGGTGGTTGCCAGTGTGGCACTGTTGTTTGGTCGTTTCTGGAAAGCAAGCAATTTAGTCTTATTATTTATCATTGCCGGGGCTATTGTCACAGTTCAGCTACCTGGATTTTTGGAAAATGCTAAAAAAGTCGCGGGGTTAGAAAGAGATTTGCTGATTTTGGTTGGGCATATCACCTTACTTGCTTTTCCTCCCCAAAAACCCGACACAAAATAGATACTAGGCACATTTCGGCGATTTACTTATTCGTAAAGACTGGTTTTAGGTTCAAAATCATCTGCCCTCTGCCTTCTGCCTTCGTTTTAAGAATGCTCAAGATTGAGGCGATTGATAATTCTATTTGCTAGCTGTGGCGCGACAACTGGTTTGTTAATAAAATCATTAGCGCCACTGGCAAATACTTGATCAGAAATGCTTGTGTCGTTATGAATACTTAAAAACATAACAGGAAGTTTGCACCAGTAAGTGTGAGTGCGCAGCACTTTACATAGTTCAATGCCACTTAAGTAAGGCATCTCAATATCTAATACTAATAAATCAGGGTCGATAGCTTGCAAGACTTCCCAGAATTGTCGAGGATCATCTAGAGTAGTCAGTTTGAATCTCCAAGGTTTCAGTAGATCAGGTAATATTTGCAACAGCTCTACATCATCATCGACAATCATAATTTTTTTGCCTGGGGACGAATGTTGTGATGCTTTTTGGAAGATAGAAATAATTTGACTAGCCCGAATAGGTTGGGTGAGATACAATCTGCCGCCATGTCTAGCAACTTGTAGCCGATCTTGAAAGCGATCGCGATCGGCAATTACGATAACTGGTATTGATGGAATAAGTAAATTAAATTCTGCAATTAACTCTAAATATTCTGATAGGGAATTTTGTGACTTCGAATCCTCCTCAAAAGAGATATTGAGCATAACTGCATCTGGAAGTTTTTTCCCCTGAGATTGTTGTTCGTCCAGCCAGATTTTGACCGATTTCGGATTGGTAATTATTTTGGTATTGATCCCTTGAATTTGAGCTTCTGCTATCAATTCTTCGTTTAAGTGATGATCGTCGTTGACAATTAGTAAACAGGGCGAATTCTGTGCTAATTGTTGGCTTATTTGATGGGTAATATTTGGTTGTTCGGTGACCTGTTTTTGCAAAGCCTCTAATTTGTCAAGTAACTGTAATAGTTGCTGAGGCTCATGGCTTAGGTCTTCTTGTAATAATTGTTCTAATTCTCGGGCTAGTTTAGAAGCTCTATTTAACCCAAATTGCCCTAAATTGCCTGCCAAACTATGGGCTACTACGATTGCCGATACGCGATCACTTGTTTCCAGATTGCCGATCTGAAGAGATGCTACAGCTTGGGACAAGATTTTTAATTGCTTTTCTCTTTTGGGTTGATATTTCTCCCAAATAGAAGCTAGCGCAGCTATATGTTGCATTTTTTTATCTGGTTTATTTTCTGGGATAATTGACGGCTGAGGAGATCTCTTTATTGAATGGTCTATCGCAGCATTATGATCACTCTTCAAGGGCTTCAGACAATAGCCTTGTCCGCGGATTGTGGTAATAAAATCTGTCGGCAGTCCAGCTAGTTTTAGTTTTTGACGCAAACGGCGCATATGAGAGCGGACCGTAGCATCAGCCGGATATTCTGTAGATGACCAGAGATGATCCATAATTTCTTCGATACTTAGAACCTCTTGGCTATGTCGCAGCAACAATTCTAATAGTCGATATTCTTTAGCTCCCAGGCTTATTGGTTCTTCTTGATAGGTAACCGTACAATTACAAGGATTGAGTTGCAATTGCCCCCAACTCAAAATAGGAAAAAAATCACAGTTCATTCGGCGGAGTAAAGCGCGAATGCGAGCTGCTAATTCTTCAGTGTCAAAAGGTTTACATATATAATCATCGGCTCCAGAATCGAGACCTCTAATTTTGTTTTGACTCCCATCACGGGAGGTCAATAGGATAATAGGATTATTTAACCCGCTCGTTCGGAACTGCTGGCATAGGGTAATGCCATCAAGTTTTGGTAGAGACCAATCGAGAATCATTAAATCGTAGCTATAGGTGGAGCCATAAATCCAGCCCTGTTCCCCATCTTTGGCAACATCAATCGCATAATTCTGTTGTTCCAGATTTCTCGTTAACAACTCAATTAAAACTTCATCATCATCAACTAATAAAATTCTCATGTCTTAAAAAATTAAATTAAACAACAAAGCTTAAAAATTCCATCCTAGTATTTTGGCAATTTGACTAGCAAGAGTCATCGCATTAAATGGTTTAGTGATTATATCGGCGACTCCGAGATTGCGAAATTGCTCTTTCTCGACAGCTTGAGTTTTGGCTGTGAGAAAAATTACGGGAATTGCGCTAGTTTTGGCATTAGATTTGAGGCGGGACAAGGTGGCAATCCCATCCATATCGGGCATCATGATGTCGAGCAGAATAGCATCAGGTTGGCGGTGTGTAGCTAAATTAATGCCTTCAGTTCCTGAAGATGCCGTTTCTACTTGCCACCCAGCTTCAATTTCGATGCCGATCTGCACTACCTCTTGAATAGTCTCTTCATCATCAATTAGTAAAATGTTTTTTTCAGCCATGATCTTTGCTCTCTAATTGAATTAGTTCGGGTAAAGTAAAGTAAAAAGTGCTGCCTTTATCCAGACAACTTTCTACCCAAATTTGACCCCCATGTCCTTCGACAATCTGACGACAAATAGCTAATCCTAAACCCGTGCCGCCTTTTTTCCGCGAATCAGAAGAGTCTACTTGTTGAAACCGCTCAAAAATGGTTTCTAGTCGGTCCTCAGGGATGCCTTGTCCTTGATCTTGAACTGCAAAAGTTATGGGAGAAACCGTTTGCTGTTGCTTGCCATTTGTCTGACGGTGATTTTTGGTTGCGGATATCACGATCATGCTGTTGGGGGGAGAAAATTTAATTGCATTGCTCAAAAGATTCGTCAGCGCTTGTACGATATAGTCGCGGTCTGCCCAAACAATAAAGTTATTTGGTTGAATCGAAATCCGAATGGCCTGTTCTTGCGCTAGGGTTTCCATGGTTTGTACAGCTTCGAGGATCAGCTCTTCAGCTTGGGCGGCTTGCTTGTTCATGGTGATTTTGCCCGACTGAATTCTTTGTAAATCAAGAACATTGTTCACTAGATGAACCAGGCGCTCGGTTTGCTCGTCGGCAATTTGGAGCATTCGTTGTCCTTTCTTCGAAAGACTGCCTAGCTTTCCCGTTGCCAAAATCTTGAGAGAACTATGAATCGAAGTTAGGGGTGTTCTCAGTTCGTGGCTAACGACGGAAATAAACTCGTCTTTCATTCTTTCGATCGCTTTGCGATCGCTGATATCACTGGTCAGAGCAAAAAATCCTTGGATAATATGGTCTTCCTGAATATGGGGAATATAGGTAATGCTCAGCGAATGCATACAGCCGTCTTGAAGAATGAGATCTCTTTCATAGGTTACCATCTCACCAGTTAATACAGTTTCTATATGGGGTTTAATTTGTTTATATTCTGTCTCTCCGTGAACTTTGAGCAAATGAGAGTTTTGAATTTCTCGGGGCGATAATCCTAACCAAATTTTATAAGCTTCATTGTTAAAGCGATAATGCTGCTGCCGATCTACATAGGCAATTAAAACTGGTAAGCCATTGGCAATGAGACGCAATTGCTCTTCGCTGTGACGTAAAGCAGCTTCTGCCTCTAGGCGATCGCTCATCTCCTGCTGTAAATTGTGATTAGCTTGACTCAATTTAGCAGTTCTCTCCGCGACTAATCCTTCTAAGTTTTCAAGTAGTTCGGCTTGGGATAAGGCAATTCCAATTTGATCTGCTAGTTGGCGCATTAGTTCCAATTCAAAGTCAGTCCAGGTTCTCGTGGCTTGGCATTGATGGGCAATTAGTAACCCCCAGAGTCGATCTTCTCGGGGAGTCTTCTTGGGAAATTGGGCATTTTGCAGAATTGGCACCACGAGCTTGGATTTAATTTGCCATTCGTCCATAAATTCAATCAGACATTCGGCTAAATTGGCATCAGTGGAGCGCACATCTGCGATCGCGATAACCCGGCCTTGGGAATAGAGTTGGCGATAATCTTCAGGAAAAACTTCCTCGGGAAACTTAACCCCCAGAATAGGCTTAAATTCTGGTAATACTGCTTCGCGAATCGGCATCCCCGTGCCATTGGTGAAAACTTGATAAATGAGTACACGATCTGCCTGTAAAATTCTTTGAACTTCGCTAACTGCAGTTTGTAGAATCTCTTGGAGCTGTAGAGATTGGCGAATTTTGAGGGTGACTTCAGCAAATAACTCAACTCTTTGGTGGTGCAGCTCTAATTCTGCGATCGCTGAATTTTGAAAACTACTCATGTCCTGTAAAATTAGCAAGTTATAGCTGGGTAGCAAATTCTGAACTTGGCTATACTCGGCAATTTTGGCCTCCCCTTGATCTTGTTTAATTTTAATTTTTGCTCGACCCTGAACCTGTGGCCAATTGAGGGGCAATTCTAAAAAATCAGCAATTTTATGATTTAATAAATTTTTTTTCTTGCGTCCTAATAACTTACAAGCAGCAGGATTGACCTCCATTATGCGATCGCTTTTATCCAGGATAATAATCGCTTCTAATGAATTCCTAAAAACCGCCTCAAACAATATTTTTTTGCTAGGAGACTTTTTTCTTGGGGATTTCTTTGCTCCCGCCATGGTAAAAACACAATTACTTTTGTTAAATAACTTTAACTTGAATCAATCTTTGTTAAAGAATAATTTCATCAAAATTAATCAAATAGCTCAAACTAAAGTTGTTAGTAATTTTCGTTTAAGTAATTTTCAATATTTAAAGGACAATCAAAAAGCATTTGACTCATATAGCGATCTGTCCAGGTTGAACCCAAAGACTTTTCCAAAACTCTTCTTGTCTTGTCGTTCTGTTGTTGTTGAGTGCAGTAGTAATGTTGACCCAACAAGATTTGAGCCTTGCCTACTAGAGATGAGATTTGCGGTTTCGCCAGAGCAATTTGGCAATGAAGAGTTAGATATTGCTGAACACGATGAAAAAATAGCTGTTCTTCATCGTGATCTCCGGGACGGACAAACAGACAAAATTCTGAAAAAATTCTTCCCCATTCTGGCAAAGCACGGGGCTGGGAAAAATCTAATTGTGGCAGATCCTGCAAAAAATCTCGATAGGAGCTCGGCAATAGGTGATCGCTGTTGACAGGAGACAGATCAACGATCGCCGCTCCAATACCCATTTTACTGGCAACTAAATCAACTCCAAATATTGGCAGATCATAATTGGCCCGAGGAAACATCACGCAATGCAAGATGTCCAAGCGATCGCCAACCTTGGCTAATTCTAGATGCAACTTGCGAAATTGAGTTGTTTGATAACAGTGATTTTCGATAATCAACTTTTCTCCTTCAAGATTACCTTCTACATAACCGAGGTTTTGAGGAATGTCGTAGGGAGATGGCTCTAGGTGCAATTGCCATTGATCCTCAATAAAGTTCGCCAGTTGACGAATCAGTAAATATTGATTTTCTCTCAGAGAAGGCTTGATTATAGTAACCATTATTATAAAAATAAATTATTAACGTTGCTTCGTTCCTGAAGGCAGAAGTTTTAGCTTGACCACTTTTAACTTCTACCCTCGGTTTAATTGATTTTAAGAATCATTATTCATCATTTGCTGCATCCTCCCCAGTGCTAGAGAGCCCAAGGGGTTGAATATCAACAATTTTTCCTCCCATTTTGCCAATACGCAGCATTTCTTCATTCATGCGGTTGTAAGGAACTCGCACAAATACACTATTACTGCTGCGGACAGGATAATCATTCCCGTCATTATTGTCATTTTGTCTTAATCCAGTTACTTCATAAACGAAAACTCGATTCTGAGAAGATGAACTGGAACTTCCTCCAATCAAAGAACTGCCTAACATAATCTTAACTATCTCCTTAAATAAGTTATTTATTGTTTAGGCCAAAGTAACGCTAGCAACTTTGCCGCCCATCTTATTGATTCTTTGCAAAGTTGGGGTCAGTTGCTCATAGGACACCAACAGAGCACGGCTAGCACGACGTACTTTAGGGTAACCAGCCAAACTCATACCAGCTATTTCGACACGATACACCCGGCCTTCTTTGTTTGAACTTCTAAAAGTCCGTTCTGGGGTCGTGCCTTTGCTAGAGTCGCGATAAGCCCAGCCATTGGTCCCTCCCGAAGGTGCAACTACTGCTGAAGCATTATTAGCGGCTAGCTCTTTGGCCAAACGGGTAGGTTTGCCGGCGACTTGGGCGCGATCGCTATTGGCATAACCACGATACAGTTGGAACATCCGAGTAAAGCCGACGGTTTTTTGTTGGGTTTGCGTGTTAAACCCTCTGTAGTAGGGAACGATATTCTCGCCAAAACTTGCTTCATATTCGGCCGAATCGATATAATCATCGATATCAGCTTCAAAGCCTTTATTTTGATAGAGATCAAGATGATAAATAAACTCAGATTCATCATAGGGTGCACGACCCAACAGATGTTTGAAATTTAATTCAATAACTCTAGTTTGAAAATTGTCATAAAGAAATTTTTTCTTATACAGTTCCGATTTGGCAACCGCCCGAACAAAATCTCTAACGGTAAGCGAACCGTTACTGAGTAATGATTCAGTAGCCGTCAAGCGCTCAGACAACATAATATAGTCATTGCCCAAAACTTGACGATAAACTGCATTAATAACCGCATTCGCCTCATCCTGACTCCAATCAGGACGTAATTCTAAAGGCTTGCGATCGCTAAAAGCAGAAACCCCCAAACGAGATGCTGCTGTTGTAATAGCCACGTATGATTCTCCTTAGTATTTGTAGATCAAGAGCTGTGGTTGAAAGTCAGATTAAGCAGGAGTCAGACTCTCAATACGACCACCTTGTTTATTAAGTTTTTGTAGGGTTGCGGAAAGTCTTTCGTAGGGCACGACATATTCTTGGAAACTACGACGTATTTGAGGTGAGTTTCCTGGTGCGCCCTGGGCGACTCGCAAACGATATAAATTCCCTCTAGCAGTAGTTGTGGTTCCTGAAAGAGAACCTCTGCCGCCAGGATTATTCACCGGAGTTGCCATGTTACGAGCTAAATCGTAGGTTAGGCGAGGACTACCCGTATTGCCTTGGGCGCGATCGCTATTGGCATAACCTTGATATAGTTGGAACATCCGGGTAAAGCCCACTGTTTTCTGGCCTTTCTGGGTCGCAAAACCTCGGTAGTAAGGGACAATATTATCGCCAAAACTTTGAGTATACTCTTCAGAGTCGATATAGGAGTCTATGTCTACTTCGAAACCCTGACTCTGATAAATGTCTAGATGCTCGATAATCTCGGTCTCATCATAGGGTGCTCGACCAAGAATATGTTTAAAATTTAATTCGATAGTCCGAGGATGATAGTTGTTATAGAAAAATTTTGACTTATATAATTCTGACTTGGCAACCGCTCTGACAAACTCCCGCAGAGAAATTTTGCGATCACACAGTAGAGACTCAGCGCTAGTAAGACGCTCAGACTTCATCAGATGATCATTGCCCAAAAGCTGTCGATAAACTGCTGCGATCGCAATTTTAGCCTCTTCCTGGCTCCAATCAAACCGCAGTTCCACAATGCTAGTTTCGTCAAAGGCAGAAATCCCTAGACGAGCTGCTGCTGAAATTACCACTGGTTATGCTCCTATTTATGTGAATTAAAACTAATGGCTATAAGTCATAAGTCCTAGGCTCTAAGCTTGACGATTAGTCAAAATAATATGAGCTTAAAACTTAGAACTTAAAACCTAGAGCCCTAATGTAAAAAATTACGGGGAATATTCTACGATTCTCGACCGAATATTACTAGCTTAGGCAATTGATAGCATAGTCAAGATAGGAGTTGGCTTCTACAGCAGGATCACCACTTAAACCATGATTCGCCTTGATATATTTAAGAGCTTCTACATACCAGCTAGGAGATAATTCAAAAGTACTATTAATTTCAGCAATACCTGCAATTAGATAGTCATCCATAGGGCCAGTGCCACCAGCTACTAGGCAATAAGTAACCATTCTTAGATAGTAGCCAACATCCCGAGCACATTTAGCTTTGCCTTCAGGAGTAGAAGCATAGTTAGCTCCTGGCATAGTAGTGGTGTAGGGAAATTTTTGGTAAACAGCATTAGTTGCACCATTAACTAGAGAACTTGCTTGACTAGTTAATGATTGAGCAGCTTGGAGGCTAGCATTAGCTTGACGAAAGCGACCGAAAGCAACTTGGATTTCGCTACTACTAAGGAAGCGTCCTTGAGAATCAGCGGTGGAGATGGCTTCGGTAATGGGAGTTTTCATTAATAATATACCTCTTGTAATTTATGTTCTTTTTGCCAGCAAATCTTGGCGATTAGCTGTTTTGACGATATTTAAAGGGAAAGTTAGTTAGCTAACTGCAGAAGCTGCACGATCAAAATAGCCAGCAAGCTCAGACATTAGAGAACTACAATCTCCATTAGTGATGCCATCTTTGCTATTGGCAATTGCGATCGCCGCATCTTTCATTTTATTGACGCCTTCAGCAACAGAACCACCGGGAACTCCCAAAGCCACATAAGTTTCTCTGAGGCCATTTAAACAACGATCTTCTAAAACACTACCGTCGCCAGCAAATGTGGCATAAGTAACATAGCGCAAGACAATCTCCATATCTCGCAAACAAGCTGCCATCCGACGACTTGTATAAGCATTTCCCCCTGGTGCAATCAACTGAGGCTGTTGAGCAAAAAGAGCACGAGCAGCACTAGCGACGATTGTCGAACTGTTACTAGTGATGCGATTAACAACATCCATGCGCTTGTTGCTTTCTGCAACCATACTGTTTAGCGCGTCAAATTGATTATTGGTAATATAGTCTCCTCTGGCATCGGCCTGAGAAATTACACGGGCAAAAGCATCTAACATGAATGTTTCTCCTGAATATTGATAAATACCAAAAAACTAGATTGTAAGAAACTGAACCCCAACTTTTTATCTCCTCAGCCATAAAGAAGCCCCGAAAAAGTCAAGGCTTGACACTTGCTTTCTTGGTTTTCACCGGAAAATAAGCCCCAGAGACTTGGTGAGTTAGGAGATTCAGTAATTTAGTTTTTTTGGACTAATCTGATTTAAGCAAAGTTTTTGTGCAATTCATGTGCAACTATGTACTGGAACGATGAAGTTTTATGCTCTTTTGTAACGATAACTTCATTAAATTAATCTTTTGAGATGAAGAGCTTGTTTTCTGTAGAATTGGGTGGATGTCCAGTCGGGGAAAGGGGAACAGGGAACAGGGAACAGGGAACAGGGGTAAGATTTTTCCTCACTGTTTGATTCCCTGCAACATCAAATCATTAATTGGGATAAAGAGGCTTTTCGTCTAGAGTGCCAAGACGTTGCAAAGGCCAAAAACGTACTGTTGCTCTACCAATCAAATTTTTTTGAGGAACAAAACCCCAAGAACGAGAATCTAAACTATTATTCCGATTGTCTCCTAAAACCAAATATTGATCCTCAGGGACTTTTGTTGGCCCATAGGGTTTTTGCGGGCGGGGTTGATATCCTGGGTCATTATTCGGAACGTAGATATATTTTTCTGCTAATTCCTGACCATTAACAAATACTCTGTCATTTTTAACTTCCACTGTGTCTCCAGGTAAGCCAATCACTCTTTTAATAAAAGCCTCCTTGTAGCCTTGTTTTTTTAGCTCTTCGGTCGGGCGAAAAACTACCACATCACCTCTTTGGGGAGTTCTAAAGCGATAGCTGATCTTCTCAATAATTAAGCGATCATTAATTTCTAGAGTAGGCTGCATCGATTCTGAGGGAATGTATCTTGCTTCTGCGACAAAAGTGCGAATGCCAAAGGCTAAAATTGCAGCAGTGACCAGAGTCTTAACAATTTCAACTACTATATTTTCTTCTTGTTGCTCTGGGGATTTCTGTACCACTACTTGTTCTTCTTTTTCTCTCATCAACAAACATCCTCAAATAGTACTACATTATTAATCAAGCAGGCTCAAATCCTTATCAGGTTATTGACGCAACTGGCTTAACATTGTTGCCTGGAGTATATAGATCCACAGGTTCACTTTAGATAAAAAGCCACAAAGAGCGGCTAGGAAATCTTCAGTGAATTATTGTTTTGTAATTGCGCCAACAGCCAATAATATAGCTGATTTATTAACCTTAGAACCCAGTTGGGAAATTAAAATATTTTTCAACCTAAAATCTACCACCTAAAACCTAATATCGGTCTTGATCTGGATCATCAATTGCTAAATCGATTAACATAGAATTTACATAGTCTTTACTAGATCTTTATGTTTGATCCTTGAGGCTAATTTTTTAGCTTGTTTGCAATTTGGGGACTAAGTTGGATATTTTATGAGTATTTGCAGCTCTCTAAAATCATTTTCGTTGCCCGAATTGTTTCGCATCATTGAACAAAAGAAACAATCAGGTCGTCTGATTGTCCAGGGATCTTTAACTCTTAAACAAATTCATTTAAGCCCCATCTATTATATTTGGTTTCAAGATGGTTATCTTGTAGCTGTCAGCGATCGCATTAATCTAAAGGGGCTAATCGAGTTTATTGAACAACAAGGTTGGGTAACGCCTCTGGTCACCAACAAGTTGAGGACTCTATGTCCTCCAGAAATGCCCTTGGGGATTTATCTCCACAAAAATCAATTTTTGTCCAAAGAGCAATTAAATTTTATTTTTCAAATAAAACTACATCAAGTTTACGAGCTATTTCAATTGAATGCTGGCTCTTTCCGTTTTGATGAAAGTGCCGAATTACGCGATCGCCTAATGAAAATTCCCTGGCTAGAAATGACAGGGCATCACATGAGGCCAACTCAAGTTAGTATTTATGCCTTAAGATTAATCAAAAACCGTGAGATCTTTGCCGATCAACTACCAGAGGCGAGTTTTGGCTTAAAAAGACTCATGGCAAAGCCCCATGTAAAACTCATGTCTTGGGAGCAAAAATTATGGGAACTTGCTGATGGCGCAACATCTCTTACCAAAATAGCTGAGCTCACTGAGCAACCCCTGGCAAAAATTCGGTTTACTGCCTATTGTTTAATTGCGATCGGACTAGTGGACGAAATCTTTCTAGCTAGTTACACCCCCAGTAAGAGCAAACTCAAACTCTTGGCAGATAAGAGTCTTGGCTCGATTCTTTATCAAAAAAATCAACCAGAGCCGCAGCTATTATCTCAAGAAAAAGAATCATTTATTCATAATTTACTAGGTTTTGTCCGTAAAAAATTCTCAAATTAATCCATCTCTAGTGGACGCGGGCGTAAATAAGACAACCATCAACGAAGAGCAAAAAGCTGATATATCAAGACTTATTACTTATTACTTATTACTTATTACTTATTACTTCCGCGCAGCGGCACTAGTTTGTCGAAATCACGTTAATCAGTTTCTTGCCAACTTCTCAAATATAAAGCAACCAAGACAAACGTAATTAATAATAAAATAGTCGCAGCAGCGGCAGCATAGCCAAATTCAAAGCGAGCAAAAGCTTGTTCGTAAATATAGTAAACGAGTAGATTTGTTGAATTTAAAGGCCCGCCACCAGTAATGATATAAACTTGCTCAAAACTACGAAACGTAAAAATGGTAGTGGTTACCACAGCAAAAATGATTGTCGGGCGCAACCCAGGCAAAGTAATATACCAAAATTTGGCCCAAGCATTGGCTCCGTCCAATTCGGCGGCTTCATAACGAGATTGGGGAATAGTCTGCAAGCCACCAAGAAAGACAACCAAATTAAAACCAATTTGTTTCCAGCTACTTAATAAGATAAGTACAGGCATAGCCCAAACGGTACTACTCAACCAGGGAATGGGATCTAGCCCCAGTGTTATGAGCCAATTATTAACAGGCCCTTGAGTTTGAAATAACCAACGAAAACTCAAGCCAACAGCAACTAGCGAAGTAATAGAAGGAATAAAATAGGCAGTGCGTAACAATCCCCGTAATGCGATCGCCTGGTTAAGAATAGTTGCTAGTAAAAGAGGAAGCACAATCGTTGGAATTACTGTTGCAATTCCAAAATAAAAACTATTTCCCATAACCTGCCAAAAATCCGCATCTATCAGCAAACGCCAATAGTTACGCCAGCCCACCCAACGCATACCGTCAACAGTAAAACTTCCAGTAGTAAAACTTAGATAAAGCAAATAGATAATGGGATAAAACAAGAAGATCCCTAAAAGAATTAAGGCTGGTGCAAGAAAAAGTCCAGCAGCAAAATTATCTTGATCGATTAAGATGTCCAGGGTTTTATGTGCTTGTTTAGTTCTGAATATCGGCTGCTCTCCCATATTTTTTTTCATGAATATTTATTTTATTAATCGAAACTATGCTTGACTTTCCTCATAAACTTGTGAGAATTGTTGTGAAATCACTATAAATTAATAGAAGTTCTAGAATCATAAATGAGCTTAATTTTTTATTTCGCAGAAGTTGCGGAAACTGCTGAAACTCATGCTGTTGAATCAGAAGTACTTTGGGTA
This sequence comes from Xenococcus sp. PCC 7305, assembly GCF_000332055.1. GTDB lineage: Bacteria > Cyanobacteriota > Cyanobacteriia > Cyanobacteriales > Xenococcaceae > Xenococcus. The sequence goes on from NZ_ALVZ01000223.1 coordinate 68,631, forward strand.
CTCTTATTGGTAACGTCTCTTTTGGCAGTTTTTCATCTTGTTTCCCATCCTATTTATAAGTTATTCGATAATGTAGAACATATTGTTCACTCTTTTAGTGGTGGACTAGCAATATCCTACGTTTTTATTCATTTATTACCTGAGCTTGAAGAAGCTGGAGCAGCTTTTGGTAGATCGATTTATATTATTACTTTAGGTGGCTTCGTCGTTTTTTATGGAATGCAGAGTCTCGTATTACAAAATACTAAGCATGACCAAAAACTATTATCCCGAATATTTATGGTGGAGATATTTTTTGCAGGTATTTATAATGCACTAATTATCTATACTTTACCTGGCCATTTTCACGGTTTTTTCATTCTGGTATTAGTTTATGTATTAACAATGGGATTACATTTATTGAGTCGGAATTATGGACTTCATAAAAAACATGGGAATCATTTCAAGGTCATTGGAAGTTCCGTATTGGCTCTGTCATTGTTTGCGGGTTTGGCGCTGAACGTTTTTTTAGACCCAGAATTTGATGAGTTACTTACTGATGTCCTGACAGCATTTCTTACAGGATTTATTTTGTTCAATGTTTTTGTTGAAGAACTGCCTGAGCCAAGAACCTCGACTTTTCTTTGGTTTTTAGCGGGTATTAGTTCTTATTTGATTTTGTTGGAACTAGGAGCGTGATCATAAATAAGGGATGAGGGATGAGGGATGAGGAGTAAATTAATTTATATCGCGAATGTTTGGTCAACAGTTTAGTCCGTATGATCTCGGTAATTGAGATATTCCTCAAAAGAATATTTTGTCTTGAGAGATTGCATCTTGGTCTTACTAACTACGAATAACAGACTGGGATCACTTTGCTTTAATTAAATATCCACAAAGATGTTCACCATTATTGAGCCAATGATTTCGTTCGACCTGGCAATCGGGTAAAATCCCGGCAAACATCTCTAACTCATGGCCACAGATACTCGGATAAGATTCGGCTACCTCCGAAATCGCGCAATTATATTCTGTAAGGACAAACTGTTGCTGGTCATCTTCTGTTTCTATCTGATGTAACTCTGCCATATAGCCTTCTTCCTGACGTAGTTGGACGAGCCTGGCAACTCTTTCTTGTAATGTTCCATTGCCAATGCGATCGCGATAGTCCTGAGCTTTTTTTTGCCATTGTTTAGCTAAAACCTTGCCAACTCTCTCTTTGCCTACCGTTTCGGCTAAAGTATCTAAAAAAGAAACCGCAAATTCTTCGTAACGATGGGGAAATAGACCACGCCCCTTGGCACTTAGTTGATACTGATATTTAGGTCTTCCCATGCCCTTTTGCCTAGCATCATGGGCGATCAAGCCTTCGGCTTCTAATTCTCCCAAATGACGACGAATTGCTTGAGAACTTAGGTCGAAAGCTTTCGCCAACTGTTGAGCTGTTGCTTGACCTTGTTTGAGCAGATACTCCAATATATTCTGTTTTGTCGCGGTTAAACTAGTAGTCGCCATCGTTGAATTATAAAATTTTTGAGTTTGACAACATCTTTGTTGTTAATGTAACCTACAATAGACTTAAACAACAAATTTATTGTTTAAATTCCAAACATGAGTGCCACAGTCAAGAATCTAGTCAATCAACCCTACAAATACGGCTTTGTTACCGACATCGAAACCGATGCTATTCCTCGGGGACTTAGTGAAGACATTATTCGCCTAATTTCATCTAAAAAAAACGAGCCAGAATTTATGCTGGAGTTTCGTCTCAAAGCCTATAGTCAGTGGCTTAAGATGACTGAACCAGATTGGGCTCATGTTGGTTATCCTGCTATTGATTATCAGGATATTGTTTATTATTCAGCACCGAAACAAAAGAAAGAACAACTCGGCAGTTTGGATCAAGTAGATCCTACTCTGCTCGAAACTTTTGAGAAGTTGGGAATTCCCTTATCAGAACAAAAAAGATTGGGCAACGTTGCAGTAGATGCCATCTTTGATAGTGTTTCCGTTGCCACGACTTTTAAGGAAAAATTAGCTGAAGATGGGGTTATCTTCTGTTCAATCTCCGAAGCTTTGCAAGAATATCCCGAAATCATCCAAAAATATTTAGGTACTGTTGTTCCTGTCGCAGACAATTTCTTTACTGCTTTAAACTCAGCAGTCTTTAGTGATGGCTCATTTGTCTACATTCCTAAAGGCGTGAAATGTCCTATGGAGTTGTCCACCTATTTTCGGATTAATGACGGCGATACAGGACAATTTGAGAGGACTCTCATTATTGCCGAAGAAGGAGCATCTGTTAGCTATCTCGAAGGTTGTACTGCACCGATGTTTGATACTAATCAACTTCACGCTGCGGTTGTCGAGTTGGTTGCGTTGGACAATGCAGATATCAAATATTCCACAGTGCAAAACTGGTTTGCTGGTGATGAAAATGGCAAGGGGGGAATTTATAACTTTGTTACCAAAAGGGGTTTGTGCAAAGGGGTAAATTCTAAGATTTCTTGGACTCAAGTGGAAACAGGTTCTGCGATCACCTGGAAATATCCTGGTTGTGTCTTAGTTGGTGATAATTCTGTAGGGGAGTTTTACTCGATCGCCCTAACGAATAATTTGCAACAGGCTGATACTGGCACCAAAATGATTCATATCGGCAAAAACACCCGCAGTACGATTATTTCTAAGGGAGTTTCGGCTGGTAATTCTAAGGGTAGCTATCGTGGTTTGGTCAAAATGGGCCCGAAAGCGAAGGGTGCGAGGAATTATTCTCAATGCGATTCGATGTTAATTGGGGATAATGCCGAAGCGAATACTTTCCCCTATATTCAGGTGGATAATAATACGGCGAAAGTGGAGCATGAAGCTTCTACTGCGAAAATTGGAGAAGAGCAGCTTTTTTACTTTGCTCAGCGTGGTATTTCGGAAGAGGATGCGGTTTCAATGTTGGTTAGTGGGTTCTGTAAGGATGTATTAAATGAGTTGCCTATGGAATTTGCGGCTGAAGCTGATAAGTTACTTAGTCTGAAGTTGGAAGGTACTGTTGGTTAGATAGATTTTAGAGGGGAGATTTGTTTTTCTCCCTTACTAATTATTAATTTTTCATTTCGCACAAAGATGCCAAGACGTAAAGGGGTTAATCAGGGCACGTCAGAATTTAACTGTTATTGAATAGATGCTTTTTGTTTTGTACAAAGATCCAATTCTTTCATATTCTAAAGCATCAACATTATGAAGTCCTTTACTAAAGGCGTAATCGAAAAAGGACCAGTCACTCAAGAATTACTCCAAACAATTCGCCTAATTGGGGAATATAAAGGAAAACAAGATTTATATAAGGTGCAATCTCCTCAAGTATTAGAAACTCTTAGACAAGTTGCTGTTTTTTAATACCTCATCTTATAACTGTTTTCTAAAAGATATGTACCGATATCCGTTAACGAAAAATATGCTCTGATACCGCAAGAAATCCTAGTAAAGGCAGCAAAAGGGGAATGCGGTATTCTCTAATAAATGCGATCGCGCCTTGAGAAAGTAAATAGGCAAGATTAGCTATATCGAAAGAGGCAACAACATTCTTAGGCAAAAAGCATCGTGTTTAGTCAGGAGAACTTTGTCTTTTGCTAAATCTTTGGAAAACTATAATAGGTGCTATTTGGCATTTCATGTACTACTACAATCAATCATTACTTGTTTAGTACCACCTAAAAATTTTTTAGTTTAAACTATGGGGGCGATAGAGCAATTTATTCTCTGAGTCAAGTTAGCATGACCAAATTCACTCTGCAAGTTTTAACTAAAGTGCACTAAAAAAAGATGTTAAGACAGAATTCTGAAGAAGTCTCAAAGCTACAAAAGAAAACTCAAGAAACAATAACGGATGAGCAAATTAAGCAGTACATTGATTTGGGTATCAAGTATTGTCAATCAAAACAATTTCCTGACGCAGAAGCTTGTTTTCAACAAGTATTACGATGGCAAGCTGATAACGCTGATACTTGGCATCTACTTGGAGTTGTGAATGCTCTAAGCAAGCAATATTCAATTGCTATTGAGAATATTGAAAGAGCGATTAAATTAAAGTCAACAGAAGCTATTTTCTATAGTAGCCTGGGCAATGTTTACTCAGAACAGAAGCAATTATCTCAAGCTATTAAATTTTATAAAAAAGCGATTCGAATAGATAGGCATTACTCTGAAGCCTACAGAAATCTGGGTGTTGCCTATAAAAAGCTAGAAATGTTGCCTGAAGCTATGCTTAATTATGGCATGGCTTACCAAAAACAAGGCTGTTTTATCCAAGCATTTAAATACTTCCAGGAGGCTATTAGACTCAAGCCAAATGATGCTATTGCTTATTGGTGTATGGGATGTTTGTTGGATGAGCAAGACAAATTGCCAGAAGCCGTAGATTATTTTCAGAAGGCAATACAAATTAATCCCAATTTGGTAGATGCCTACAATAGTTTAGGTCAGACAACTAGTAAGTTGCCAGGACAACTTGATAAAGCTATTGATTACTTCTATAAGGCAATCCAAATTCAACCGAACCATGTTTCTGCTCATCATAGTCTAGGATATGTCTTGCTCCTGTCAGGTAACTTGGCTCAAGGTTTTTTAGAGTATGAATGGCGATGGCAACTTTCCAATAAGAAATATCGACATTTTAAGCTGCAAGCTCCTATGTGGAATGGTTGTGATATCAAGGGGAAATCTATTGTTCTTTGGAATGATTCGGGAATGGGTGATGCCATTCAATTTATTCGTTATGCTATGCAACTCAAAAACCAAGGTGCCCAAGTAATTTTGAGTGTTGTTGATCCATTAGTTTCCTTATTTCAAAATTGTTTGGAGATTACTTTTGAAGTCATAGAATTGAGCAAATGCAACATTTATAGTTACGAATATCATGCTTCGCTGATGAGCTTGCCTTGTATTTTTAAGACTGATTTAGATAGTATTCCTGATGGTAATCCATATATTTTTTCTCCTAGTCCTTTGCTCTCTAATTGCTTTCTCCCTCCATCAGATACTTATCGAATTGGAATTGTTTGGGCTGGCAACAAGGTTAATACTGCGATGTATAGGAGGAAATCTTGTACGCCAGAATTGTTTATAGATTTATTGAATTGTCCGAAGGTCTCTCTCTATAGCTTGCAAGTAGGCGAAGATGCTTCCCAAATTCAGCCTTGGCTAGGAAATGGTCGCGTTTACGATCTCAGCCCTCTACTCAAGGACTTTGTGGATACTGCTCGTGTAATTGAGCAATTAGATTTAGTGATTACGGTAGACACAGCGGTCGCACATCTGGCGGGAGCGATGGGTAAACCTGTCTGGGTATTATTACCTTGTGTCCCGGATTGGCGTTGGCTCCTAGAATGCCAAGATAGCCCTTGGTATCCTACCATGCGGTTATTCCGGCAGCCTAAGCGGGGAGATTGGGCAAGTGTGTTCGAGCAGGTGAAGAAGAAACTTCAAGCTGTTTTGGAAGGAGAATCCCCTATATTTCCTGTCAAGAGACTTACAATTCAGCTTCAACCAACAAATCATACTGAAATCAAAAAGTTTGAGTTAGGGATTAAGCATTATAAATCAGGTCAAATATCAGCTGCTCAAAGTTGTTTTCAAGAAGTTTTGCAAGAGCAACCTGATCATGTTATTGCTTACTTTAATTTAGGTGTTATCTACGAAAAACAAAGGGACTGGTCTAAAGCGTTAAAATGCTATCATAGAGCAATTCAACTTAACCCTAATGATGCTAGATTTCATAGCAATATGGGGAATATTTATCTGAAAAAAGTACAGTTGAATCAAGCTTTTGAATGCTATCAGAGAGCGATTAAAACTCAACCTGATTATGTTCAAGCTTATACTAACTTGGGCAAAGTTTATCTAGACCAAGGAAAGTCAGCTGAAGCTTTTCAATGCAACCAAAAAGCAATTGCACTGAAACCTGATTATGCTGAAGCTCATAGCAACTTGGCTGTTGTCTATCAAGAATTAGAACAGTTTGACAATGCGATCACCTGTTGTCAAAAAGCAATTTCACTGAAACCTGATTATGCTGAGGCTCATAATAACTTGGCTGTTGTCTATCAAGAATTAGAACAGTTTGACAATGCGATCGTCTGTTGTCAAAAAGCAATTTCACTGAAACCTGATTATGCTGAAGCCCATAGAAATTTGGGCATGGCATTATTAATTTTAGGTAATTTCCAGCAAGGTTTTTCAGAATACGAATGGCGATTGCAAACAGAAAAATATCACTATCTAAAAACTGCTATTTGGAAAGGCGCTGATATTAATGGGAAATCAATTGTTCTTTGGAATGAGCAAGGACTTGGTGACGCTATTCAATTTGTTCGTTACGCTAAAGAACTCCAGAAACGAGGTGCACAGGTCTTTTTGGCTGTTCAATCATCATTAATCCCCTTATTTCAAGAATGTTTAAAAAATGACTTTGAACTTGTGGAATTGAGTGCCTGCAACATTTATACCTATGATTGCCATGCTTCAATGATGAGTTTGCCGAGAATTCTCAAAACCAATTTAGATAATATTTACAACTCAAACCCCTACATTTTTCCTCCTCAAAAATTACGTTCAGAATGCATCTTGCCTTCATCTGAACAGTACCGCATCGGTATAGTTTGGGCAGGCAAAGTTAACACTAAGATATATAGGAAAAAGTCTTGTATACCAGAATTTTTTATAGAATTACTTGATTTAGGAAATATATCACTTTATAGCTTGCAAGTGGGCGAGGATGCTGACAATATTAAACCCTGGCTCACAAGAAATCGCATTTACGATCTCAGTCCTCTACTAAAAGACTTTGTAGATACTGCCTGTGTGATTGAGCAATTAGATTTAGTGATTACGGTAGATACAGCAGTAGCGCATTTAGCAGGAGCAATGGGTAAACCTGTCTGGGTATTATTGCCTTTTGCCCCGGACTGGCGTTGGCTACTTGAGCGTCAGGACTCTCCTTGGTATCCCACCATGCGATTGTTTCGGCAATCCAAACGAGGAGATTGGGTAAGTGTATTCGAGCAGGTGAAGAAGAAACTGCAAGCTGTTTTAGCAGGAGAAGCACCGATTTTTTCTGTTGAGGAGGTTAAAACAGGGCTTCAAGTAGAGAAAGTCAAAAGTTTGGTTGAGAAATACACTGGGGGTCAAAAGTGTCTGAAACCAGACTTAAACATTAGTTCTTTTTCGGTTGTTGTGCCAGTTTTTAACTGTGAAAAACAAATCATAAAAACTCTCGACAGCATTAATATTAGTATTAAGTTTTTCAATGAAAATTTTCCCCGCTCTCAGGAAGTAACAGCCGAAATAATAGTCGTTAATGATGCTTCCACTGATAACAGCTTATCCCTAGCAACAGAGTTTGCGAGCCAAAACCCATTAATTAAAATTGTGAACCAACTTAGCAATCGAGGGGCAGCAGCAGCTAGAAATATAGGGACAAAGAACTCTCAGGGCAATATTTTGTTTTTTTGTGATGGGGATGATCTATTCTTGCCAGAACATATATATATCTGCTTTATGTTGTTACAAGGCAAATCTGAAGGGAAAGCATCTTTCAAGCTTGTTAATGACAATTATAACTTGACAATCAACTTTCCAGAAGAGCGTATTGATGTAGTTAGAACAGGTGTCAAAACCGAAGATGAACTCCATCCTTATTGGAAGGCAGCTATCGAGAATAGTATTCCTCTCAATTTATGTGTCAGAAGAGAATGTCATGAGTTTATTGAAGGATTTCCTGAAGATGAGATTTATAAAAAAGTAGGAACAGAAGATATTGCCTATCAACTTGCATTGTCCAGATTTTATAAGATTGTCAAATTTGACCCAAACACCGTTGAATATATTAGGTATCCTGGCAATAATTTTGACAGACAAATAACTAAGTTCCAACTACCACCAAATGAGTATCGAGGAAAATCTCACATCGACCCTGTCTCTGCACGAGAAGTGCATAACATAAGAGAGAAAAGATTATTATATTTGCGGCATAAACAATATATACAACATTGTCAATTCAAAGGTTATCAATTTACTCAAGATTGGTTTAGTAATAATATTTCTAATTGGCAGAAGTTTCTAGGAAAGTTTACAAATTTAGCAAAACTAAAATTCTTAGAGATAGGAAGCTGGGAAGGAAGATCGACTTGTTGGTTACTAGATAATATATTGACCCATGACTCAGCAAAAATTATCTGTATAGATACATTTAAGGAGATTATAGAGCATCAGAATCCAGAGTTTAAGGATTACCAAGGCGAACAGTCCTTAAGCTCTGTTGAACTAAGATTTGACTTTAATATTACTAAAACAGGCTCCAATGAGAAAGTCCAAAAAATTGTTGGTAAATCGCAAGAAATATTGCGGAGGCTGCCCCTGAACACCTACGATTTTCTATACATTGATAGTTCTCATGTGGCCTCTGATATTCTTGAAGATGCTATCTTGGGCTGGGGTTTGGTTAAGGTCAAAGGTCTAATTATCTTTGATGATTACAATTGGCCTCAGTTTAAGGATAATCCTAATCAACATCCTAAGATGGCTGTCGATAAATTTTTAAGGGTTTTCACGGATAAAATTAAGCTGATTCATAAAGGTCGTCAAGTTATTTTTGAAAAAATTGATAGCTGAATAATGAGAATTCTTGCATAATTAATGAATCGTATTATATAAAGCTCTAATTATTATGTATATAGCGATTATTTAAGGTTGCTAAAACAACTAGGAATCGTGATTTTGCAAAGTTTATATTCGAAATTATTATATTTCCCATATCTATAAATATCAAATTTAAATCAATAGTAATATCATTCTTTATTCCCAATGGAAATATTTTCTAATCAATCTCTACGCTCAAATACCCATATAGCAATTTTTTCTTCTACCAAAGTCGGAAATTTTGTTGTCACCACACCACTTTTAAGAGGTCTCAAAGAAAAGTACCCCAATAGCATCATCGACTTTTTTGGCAGTGAAATTACTAAGGACTTTGAAGTTCAAAGTTCTTATGTTGACTGGCGATTTTCCCTTTATACGGACAGTTTAAACTTTCTCGAAAGTCTTGCTCAAGCAGTTCGCCAAAGACGTGAAATTGCTGGTGATTATGATTTAGCGATTAATTGTGATGAGTTTAGTGAAATCAATTTAGTGATTGTTACAGCTATTCGCCCCAAATATATAGTAGGCGGAGCCTTATCTCCTGATTTTCGGATTAAGTTAGATGCAAGCCATGATCCTGTGCAAAAAGTCTTGGCAGATTCTAACTGGAATAGTCCTGCATTTCTCGAAAGACATCGAGATATTCTTACCAGCAACTATATCGGCGAAATATTCTGTCGTATTGCTTATGTAGAAACCGACTTTTTTAAATTGGAATTGCCTAGCAAGCTTCCTAAGTTTAAAGTCCCCGATATCTTGATTAGTGTAACAGCCACTCGCTCAGCCAAAATGTGGCCAGTTAGTTATTGGAAAGAGGTGATTAACTGGTGTGAACAACAGGGATTAACTGTGGGATTAGTGGGCAATAACCCCAAAATTCAGCAAGCTTTATACTATTCTGGAAATGTTGAGGATGATTTGCTCAACCAAACTTCTTTGATTGATCTTAGAGGCCGAACATCTTTGGTCGAATTGGCTGGTGCTTTCCGCCAAGCCAGGGCTTGCATTGCTGTAGATTCTGGGCCTCTACACATTGCAGCAGCAGTTGGTTGTCCCACTGTTGCTATCTTTGGTAATGATGATAATGGCCATGGAGCCAGTCCCATTAGGCTTTGGGCTCCCAGGCAACCCCACGTTAGAATAGCTCTATCTGAATTTAATTGTACGATCTGCGAGAAGAATTGCTTTAAAAATAAATCTTGTTTATTGGAAAATCATCTTTGCATGACTCAGCTTCATCCTCAAAAAGTTCTTAATTGTTTGGCTGAATTATCCTATGAACCCTCTATGCTTACTACTCAATAAAGTTTATTACATCTTTTCGAACAGGAAACTGCTTGAGTGAAAACTGCTGATTACCTTCAGGTAATAGATACGATTAATATTAGTTGTGTTAAAGTCTTCGCTATTTTTACTTGAGGTATAGTTGCCAAAGTTTTTTACTGGTCTTATTTTAGGCTGCTTCTAATGGAGCCATTGTTAATCCTGCTCTTTTAAGTTGTTGGTGATATAACTCTGCTTGTTCTTGGGGGCCTACCCAGACTATGGCTTGACCTTCATGGTGGATTTGATTGGTTAGTTCCAAGGCGCGATCGCTACTCATGCCAGGGATATAAGTCATCAAGGTTTTGGTGACATGCTGAAAAGTATTGAAATCATCATTGAGAACTATGATTTTATAGTTAGGATAGGTTTTGCGAACAGTTTTTGCAGCTTTTTCCTTAACTGTTGTTGGGCTAGCAGGCATATTCTAGATTCTCACTTTAATACTAACTATGTGGAACTTATTAAAATTTATTCAATAGTGTAACTATATTTTAATATTTTCTTCCAGAAATAATTGGCTTTTTAGACTAAATTCAAGTTTAGTTGTCTTCGCTTGTAAGCTATATGGAATTATCGATTGGTTGGCTATACCCTAAATTAATGAGTACTTATGGCGATCGCGGAAATGTCATTTGTGTTCAAAGGCGTTGTCAATGGCGAAATATTGGAGTTTCCATCATACCCCTCGATCGCGAGGCGGATAGTGCCCAATTTAGCAAGGTAGATATTATTGTTGGTGGCGGAGCTCAAGATCGCCAACAAGAGATTGTGATGCGAGATCTCCAGGGAGCAAAGGCCGCAGCCTTTAGAAATAAGATAGAATCAGGTACTCCAGGAGTCTTCACCTGTGGTTCTCCTCAACTGTTGGGACGCTATTACGAACCAGCTTTGGGACAGAGAATTGAAGGTTTAGGATTATTAGATTTAGTCAGTAAACATCCCGGAATTGAGGCGAATCGCTGTATTGGCAATGTGGTTTTTGAAATCACAGCAACTCCTTTAGCGAAGGAATTGCAGGCTCTTTGGGACGAGGACCCAATTATTATCGGCTTTGAGAATCATGGTGGTAGAACCTATTTAGATTCTGTGCAACCTTTGGGTAAAGTAATTGTTGGTTATGGGAATAATGGGGAAGACAAAACCGAAGGTGCCTTTTATCATAATGCGATCGCAACTTATTCCCACGGCCCCTTGTTGTCCAAAAATCCCTTCATCACTGATTGGCTAATCAAAACCGCCTTGCAAATCAAATATCAAAAGGAAATAAACCTAAGCAAATTAGATGATTCGGTAGCTATTGCGGGACGTAAAGCAATGTTGCAACGTCTTGAGTTATCCCAACTGATTGTAACAAAGTAGCTATTGGGGGCAAAAATTGCCTCTAGATCTATGCAATGCAACGCAACTTGCATTAAGATTGCACTTAGTCCATGCAAGTGAAATTGCAAGGCAAACCATTCATTAAACAATTGCATCCATAATTATGACTGGACAAGTGCTAGATCGTAATTCTAATGGGCTTTTAGTTTTGATTATTCCGATGGCATTTGCGATCGTGATTATCTGCCAACTATGGCCAGTATTATTAGGATTAACATTTATAATTGTTAGCTGGAAAGCCTGGCAAGGTTATCAATGGCGAAAATGGAGCCAATTAGTCAATCCCTTTTTCAATAACCTGGTTAAAGAAAATCGAGGTTATCTGACTCCGTTGGATTTGTCATTAAAAGCTGGTCTTAGTTCCAAATCAGCTAAAGCCTATCTAGAAAGAAAAGCAGAAGAATACGGGACACAACCTAAAAAAGTCAAAGACAAAGGTGTTGTCTATTATTTCCCTACTGCTAGTGCCTTGGGTCGTATTTTTGACGATAGCGATCCTTTTGGCGATGATTCAGAAGAAGAAGAAGTTACAACAACCTCGACTTCGCCTCAGTCTATTAGTACTTCATCTACAACTAAAGAGCCCAACTCGGTATCTTTTAAAGAAATTACCCAACTCGCTCAAGAAAAAGCAAAAACCGCTACTGCTACATCTACCTTAGACAAGCCTGAAATTCAATCTATGAATCAAGCAGATTTGGCTAAACGTCTGGATGTAAATTCGAGTACGGTCGGTCGACAGAAAACAAAATCTGAAGCTGAATTTGCAATCTGGAGTCTTAGTAAAGATCCTGAAGGTATTTCTTGGAAATATGATGTGAATACTAATGAATTTGTGCCTAGCGAAGCCTAAAATCAGTTATCAGTGAACAGCTGGTTTGTAATATCTTGTAGCTTAATCAAATTAATTACAATTGGAGACTAGTAAGAGTTATCTTTGCTAGTCTTTTGATTTTATTAACTATTAATTATTGATTTTTTATGAATGATTCTTCTTGGAAATGGCAAGAATGGCAGGGTTTGCCCTATTTAACTTGTGAGTTATTAAGTTCGTGGCGGCATGGGTTTTTCACTCAGCAATGTTACCCTCATCCTCCTGAAAAATTGGTAACCGCGCTGGAGCCGAAGGCTGATGTTTATCGAGTTAAACAAGTGCATGGCAATCGAGTCTTGACTCCTCAAGAGATTAGTTCTAAGACTTCACAAGAAAATTTGGAGCAGCAATTCCCCAATGCAGATGGCATTATGAGTGATTATGAAACACAGGCTCTTTGGGTTGCTAGCGCTGATTGTAATCCGGTGCTGATTGGAGATGTGGAAACTCGTAAAGTTGCGGCGATCCATGCTGGTTGGCGCGGCACTTCCCAGAAAATTGTTCCAGAGGCGATCGCACTTTTACAGGCAGAGGGTAGTAGTTTAGAAAATTTGCGAATTGCAATGGGTGCAGCGATCGCAGGAGAAGTCTATCAGGTGACGGAAACTGTCGCAGCAGAAGTTGGTAAAAGTATTACGGAGCATGAGGAGAAGGAGAAAGTTCTAAATGCTTTGTTTGACATTGAAGATTCTCCTCTGTTAGAGGATTCTCAAGCGGGCAGAGTGAAATTGGATGTGCGAAGAGTTAATGCGATTCAACTTGAGCAGTTGGGGATTGGTAAAGAACAAATCGCGATCGCGCCTTATTGTACTTATCAACAACCTGAATATTGGTTTTCCTTTCGTCGCACTAAAGAGAAAAAGGTGCAGTGGTCAGGTATTGTTGCTTGAAATATCGGGAGAACAATCTATGCTTTCACAATATTTTTTCAATGATTAACCAATTGCCTGCATAATTTAGCCTGCCGACGACATTAATCTCTATGCCATTGGTGAGATTTAATAGTTGCTGATTGACCTGGGGCTCGATGGTAATTAACTGCCAAGATTTTTGTGGGATATCTTGGGGTTCTTGGAGTGTAAATCTATAGTCTTGTTCTCCATGTAGTTGGAAAATTCCCCGATAATGATTTCCTTGGGGGACAAGATAATTATCAAGATCTTCGTGAGGATAATTACCATCTACTGGATATTTTTCGGGATGCTCTAAATAATATTTTTGCCAGTGCAACCATTGAGGATTGTTTGGCGACAAGTTATACAGGGGAATTACTGCTGAGGGAGCGAATTGATCTTCTAATAAAGCATCTTGCAATGTTCTGACTGGTAATTCTCTAGGTTGACAATTCTGTTCAATACATAACTTTGCCGCCATTCCCGCAGCTTGACCAATATTCATCACCACTGGTTGTAAGCGGGTACTGCCATTGGCAATATGGGAAACAGAAATATTTTTTTCGCAGGCGATTAAGCCGTCAATGGATTGGGGAATCAGTGCATCGTAGGGAATGGTAAAAGGTGTTCCTGTCCAGCGTCCACCCCATTTGATAGATTTGGGCTCTAGGGGAAAATCGAATCCTGGGTAATGATGATCGTTGGCATAGTTACCGATCGTGATCGCATTTACTTGTCCTTGGTCATTTACGGGTAAAGCAGCGACTGAACCATTTGCCATCGGTAAAATGTCATGTTCTGTAATAGTGGTTTTGCCGATAATTCTACGGCTTTCTCGATAGTAGGGATGGAGGGCAAAGGCGGGATCAAGTTTAATTTCTGAGTTTTGTAAAATCTGATTTTCGTGGTGAGGAAAAATGTTACTCGCTAAGCCGTAATTACCTGCTAATTCTGTTTGCAAATATTCAGCATATTTATAGCTATGGTTATAGGCTTCTAGTAGAAATTCATCGGCTGCTGTTGCTGATTGGGTTAGGCGATCGATTCCGAGGCCATAATCATTTCCTGCGATCGGCCAATTTATCATGTAGAGGTTATCGGTTAGTTTTCCGTAGTTGAGAAATTTTTCCGCACCATAATTTTCCCAAGTATTCTTAAATAGATTTCCCCCCTGTTCCCTGTTCCCTATTCCCTGTTCCCTATTCCCTTCTTCCAACAAAAAAACCCAAGTCGGTGCTTGAACAGTATATTTCTCAGTTATTTCATTATGTTCAATTGGTGCGCTGGGTTCGTTGAATTCTGCTTGTAATTCCCAACCCCAACGATGGGGGATTTCTGCGATCGCAAGTAAATCTCCTAATTCTGTGGCATCAATGGTGATGGTTGCTTCGATGGTGAGGTTAGCAAAGGTTACGCCCGTAATGCGATCGCCTTGCTTGAGAACAGCTAAAGGTTTTCCTGTTTTTATGACTTGTAATTTGTCTAATTCTTCTGTCCAATTGTCGAAAATCTTTGCACCTACAGCGGGATGATAGGTAAAGAGGCTCACCCAAGCGTTGTCTAATCCACCGCTTTGTCTTTTTTGTAATTCCTTAATATATGCTCTCCATAAACCTGTTTGCCAAGCTGCTAATTCGTTACCATCGGGGGCGCAAACTCCTGCTGAGGTTAGCATTCCGCCGAGCCAAGAAAATTCTGTGGCTAATACGGTTTGTACTCCAGAGCGAGCGGATTGAATTGCGGCGGCGACTCCTCCTGTTCCAGCACCAACAACTAAGACATCTGTGCTTATTTTGTCCATGAAAGGTTTTTGGCAAGTTTACGTGGGAAAACCAAAGTGTAATTGCTGTTTTTCAAAATCTGCAACAGGCGATCAACAAATTGACTTTGATTTTAGGGAAACCATCGCCCTACATCATGAACCGCATCAGCAATTTCTCTAAAAGTATTAGAGTTGCCTAACTTACTAATGATGTGAATATTTTCTCTAATTTGAATCAATAAGCTACTACGCTTTAAACTGGCTGAGTAGTGAAGTAATTCACTCCAGCAAGAATAAATAGAAGAATCACAAATTATGTGTAAATTATAAGTAAGTTTGCTTAATAATTTAGCTTTGTCAGATTCTGAGCTGATATACTGCGCTCCATGTAATACTTCTAAAAACAGATGTTCAGGTAGATGAGGGACAAGTAAAATTAGCAATCTTACTTGATCAAATTCAAAATCAATACTTTTAATTGTTTTAAAGGCTTCTGGTAAAATTTCAGGTAAATGAGTGACGAGAGAACTTAATGCAGCTGCTCGATTGCTTTTATCTTTGATTTTTCGTGCTGCGGATAAGGCTTCTGGAAAAATCGCAGGTAAATGAGTTGCTATAGAACTTAATGCAACTGCTCGCTTATAATTATCTTTAATTTTTCGTGCTGAGGATAAGGCTTCTGCGAA
>NZ_ALVZ01000224.1 GCF_000332055.1 Xenococcus sp. PCC 7305
TCAAAAATATTTCTCAAATAGAGCATTCAAGACACAGGAGTATCTGGAATTTTCTGGTGAATCTTCTGGCTGGATTAGTAGCTTACTCTTATTTCCCGCAGAAACCTTCTCTTGATCTAGAGCCCAAAGCTTTATCGGCTCTCCCTCCTACTGTTTTTTAACCCTGATTCAGCAGCTAGAAGATAGAGCCTAATCCATTTTAAATCTCATGACGCACAAAGCGCCAAGCTTTGCTGAGCGCAATTTATTTTTTAGCGATCGCGTATGGTCTTGGTTTCATCTTGTCGAACTCAGGTTATTTACACCCGCGTCCACTGGTTTAGATTTAGCAATCTAATTTGAAATGAAACTATGTTCAATTGATTAGACCTCTTGCAAAAATACGAATTTTCGTCGTTTCAGCGATTATGCAAAATCGCTATGTACATTATGCTCAGGGGTTTATAGAAATACGCTCAATTAATTATGCAAGAGGTCTATTTAAGACCAAAGATTATTGATGTTTACGGACAAGAGGAAATTTCTCAACAATCTTTAAGCGAAATAGAATAGTAATTTGGAGTTTTTTAGCATGAATATGATTCCAGTTCGCTCATCGGCAATATGTGCCATCGGTTATGATTCACTAACTCGTCGAATGCAAATTAATTTTCACGACAGCGGTACTTATACATTTTGCCGAGTGCCACAACGTATCTTTGATGGATTTCTTTCCGCCAGCTCAAAAGGAACATACTACAATCGATATATTCGAGATCGTTATCATTGTTAGACAAAAAACTGCTGACACAGTTCCTTCGCCGTAGCTAATTCCAAATTTACCTTCTCTGAACCAATTAATTCAGAAAGTAATTCTAGTGATTCCGACTCCGATAGAACTTGCAAATACAGAGAATTAGCTAGCTCTAACTTAAGTCTTGTAGTAACTAAAACTTTAAATTGTGATGATTGTGGCGGTAAATAGGATTCAATCTTTTCGTAATCGGTAACATCATCCAGAACTATTAATGTATTTCCCTTGTTCCAACGCTGCCAACACCAAGTAACCTGCTCTAATAACTCAAGATCTTCTGGAGGAGTTAGACCTAAATAATTACGAGCAAAATTTACTATTTGTAAACCAATATCTTGATCTCGGCAAAATAACCAACAAATCCCGCCTGGATAAGTATTACATTGCAAATTGGTTAAAGAATAAACGATCGCGAGTTCAGTTTTCCCAATTCCTCCCATACCTTCAATATGGGCAATAGTTACCTGATTTTTTTCTTGTAATTGTTGACTAAGACGAATTAATTCTTCTTGTCTACCGACAAACTTATCAGTACTACGTCGAGGAATATTTTGTGGGGGATTTAACTTTGTCCGTTCCCAATCGGACGACTCCAGTCAATTATCTTTGCCATGGAAATGCATCTCCTTAGCGATATACTGGGTACTTTCTCCCTCAGCTGTTGCAATTATGCCTGTACCATTGTCAGAAATATTCTGTGTTATTGGGCTATTATCTTGAAGTTTCCCAGCATTAATTTCTTGGGCAATTGTTTGAACTTGAGAAGTAAATTCTGGATCTTTATTCAGAGCGGCTTTTAGATAAGTCGCCACTTCTGATAAATCTTGTTCCGTACCTTCTTCAATATTTTTTAGAGCATTTTCTGCATCCGAATTACCCCGTAATTTTTGCCAAATCATTTTACGGAGTTGATCCATCTTATCGATCGCCACTGAATTAAATTTAGTACTTAATTCATCGAAACTAGTTTCTAGATATTTTTGAAAAGCTAGAGTCGCGATCGCTGTCACCGCTGATAGAGTTATTGGTTCCATAAGCTTGTGCAAATAAGAGTGCTTTCGATTATTTGAGAGTTGTCAGGCGATCGCCACAAAAATTTTCTCTTACATCTTATGATAGGAGAATTTAGAATTTTAGTTTAGATATTAATTATAATGTTCTTTTATGCCATTAGACTGAGCATGACCTGAAATTTCGCAATTATTTTCACTGATAAAATAAGATATATAGTGCAAAATAACTCGCATGACTCCAAACCAAGAAATACAAATTCAAGTCCATACTGACTCGGACGGCATGATACATCTGGATATCCCCACAGATTTAATAGATCAAGATCTCCAGCTTAAAGTCTCATTTGCTACCCCAAAACCCAAATCACCTCAAGATGAAGAACTCCAAGAGATTCTTGCTAATGCTAAACCCACAAGCAATCTAGCAGAGTATGCTGGAAAATTAAACCTCACTGAAGACCCCTTAACCTTTCAGGAAAATATTCGCAGTGAATGGTAATCCTTTTCTGGTATTAGATACTAATGTGGTTTTATACCATCTAGGGAATCGTTTACAAAAGCCCTTAGAAAAGAAGCAGTATGCGATCTCCATCATCACAGAAATAGAATTACTCTCTTATCCGAAAATCCAGGCCGATGAAATCACAATTCTTGAAAATTTTATTGCTCAAACAACCGTCATTGAACTAAGAAATTCGATTAAAAAAGAAACGATCGCACTACGGAAAAAATACCAGCTCAAAGTCCCAGATGCTATTATTGCTGCCACCGCTCTGAGGTTAAAATCACCTTTACTAACCAATGATAAAAAACTCTTAAATATTTCAGAAATTGAGACTTACTCTGTCCCAATAATCTAAAATTAATCCCAATTCTTTACACTTAAAACTTTTTCCTGATATTAACAATTTTTTCGGAATGATATTCTTCAATTTCAGGCAAACAGAGATTTTCTATATTTTTCATAGTTATCTCATCTACTAATCCACTTTTATTCAGATCTTTAACAGTAGAAGTAATTGACTCTGCAATAGATTCTCTCATTATTTCACCTCCGTAAAATCTCCATTTTTAATAGCCCTCTCATAGCTCCCAGCCAATGATAATCTTATTTCTTCTCATTTTAATTTTCGGAGAGTGTTCCCTATTCCCTATTCCCTATTCACCGTTCTCGAAAGCAGAACTGTCTGTCTCTCACTAAGGGATATGGATATGTCGGCTTTTTGCTCTTTGTTGCTATATAGCTTACTTTACGCCTACCTCCTCTAAATAATCCATCAAAAAAGCACACTCTAATAAAAGAATGTGCTGAAAGTCTTTTGATATAGTGAAAAGCAAAGATACAAAGCTTAGAGCTTAGATATTAAAGCTAATCGCAAAGCTATTTAAGCTAACGTTGCCATTTTCACGTCGTTGCTAGCTAAAAGATCTTGTAATTCATCAGAATCTACAGTTTCTTTGTCAACTAACATTTCGGCTAATCTGTCTAGAATAGAACGATTTTCCACTAGGACTTCTTTAGCCCGACGATAAGCTTGGTCAACTAAGTTGCGAATCTCTTCATCGATCGCCGAAGCAGTTTCATCGGAGAAATCGCGATCGCTAGCGATATCACGACCCAAGAACACATTGCCATTTTGACGACCCAAAGCTACAGGCCCCAAGCGATCGCTCATCCCAAAGCGAGTAACCATTTGACGAGCCACTCTAGTTACTTGTTGCAAGTCATTAGAAGCCCCAGTAGTTACTTCTTCTTCACCAAAAATGATTTCTTCTGCCAAACGACCACCTAAAGCAACTGCCATTTGGTTTTGCAGATAGGAACGAGAATACAACCCAGATTCCATACGATCTTCGCTAGGAGTGAACCAAGTCAAACCACCAGCACGGCCGCGGGGAATAATGCTGATTTTTTGCACAGGATCATAATCAGGCATTAAGGCACCAACTAAAGCGTGACCAGCTTCATGGTAAGCCACTAGTTCTTTGCGTTTTTCGCTCATAACACGGTTTTTCTTCTCTGGCCCTGCTAATACGCGATCAATCGCATCATTAACTTCGTCCATAGAGATTTCCGTCAAATTACGACGAGCGGCCAGGATTGCTGCTTCATTAAGTAAGTTAGCTAAATCAGCCCCAGTAAACCCAGGAGTTCGACGAGCTATTTTATCGAGGTCAACATCTTTAGAAAGAGTTTTACCACGAGAATGAACATTTAAAATTTCTGTACGACCTGAATAATCAGGGCGGTCTACTACTACCTGGCGATCAAAACGACCAGGACGTAATAATGCAGCGTCAAGGACATCAGGACGGTTAGTCGCCGCAATCAGGATAATACCAGTATTGCCTTCAAATCCATCCATTTCGGTCAGTAATTGGTTAAGAGTTTGTTCTCTCTCATCATTACCTCCACCTAAACCAGCACCCCGTTGACGACCAACAGCGTCAATCTCATCGATGAATACGATACAAGGAGCATTAGTTTTGGCTTGTTCAAACAAATCACGAACCCGAGAAGCACCCACACCAACAAACATTTCTACAAATTCAGAACCAGAAATGCTGAAAAAAGGTACCCCAGCTTCCCCAGCGACAGCCTTAGCTAAAAGAGTTTTACCTGTTCCTGGAGGGCCAACTAAAAGAACACCCTTAGGAATTTTTGCTCCAATAGCAGTAAAGCGATCAGCATTTTTAAGGAAATCAACAACTTCAGTAAGCTCAAGTTTCGCTTGTTCAATTCCAGCTACATCACCAAAAGTTACTTGAGTTTTTGGCTCCATCTGAACTCTAGCTTTCGATTTCCCAAAATTCATTGCTTGAGATCCTGGGCCACTTTGGGCTCTTCTGAGTAGGAAAAATAAACCGACTAATAACAAGATGGGGAAAAAGAGACTGCTAAGGATACCAAACCAAGCGCCTTGGTCACTTTCAGGTAACACAGCGATGTCAACATCATTTTTCATCAAGATATCAATTAGCTCAGGATCATTGGGTAAATTAACCAAGATCGGATTCCCCATAAGGTCGGTAACTCTAGCCTTAGTACGGTCTGCACTAATTTGAACTATCTCAACCTTATTGTTTTGAACTTCATCAATTAGCTTACTGTAAGCCCATCTTTGTTGACTTTGAGGTTTCTGATCTAAAAAGGCTGTACCCAAAGCTATGACCACGATCGCCAGTAGTACATATAGCCCTGCATTCCGCCATTTTTTGTTATTGTTTTTGCTCACGCTTTATAGCCTCCCTTTGGCTTGTTATGAGGAATTTAAATCTCGATTTTTATTGTAGCGAGCCGCTCTAATGAGGGTCTCAGATAGTTTTACTTAAAAATATTACAGTTGTTAACTTATGTTAACGTTTCTCAGGAACTCTTGACTAGTATTATTTTTGAACTAGTGCCGCTACGCGGAAGTCAAAAGTCAAAAGTCAAAAGTCAAAAGTTTTTTATCACAGGGATTTCAAGCTTTTTGCATTGGTGTTGTATTTACGCCCACGTCTACTAGTCTTAAATGTTGCTCTGACTACTATTTTTGTTAATTCTCTGCCATGCAGTCACTAAACTTTGCTCATCGCCAACATTTCCTGGAAATAAAACTACAGGCAAACTGGAAAACTTTTCATGGGTAGCCGCAGTGCGAACTACACAACAGCCAGGCAATATTTGACCAAGCAAACGCACAGTAGTCAAGGCTAAGCCCTTACTCAGTAGGTTATTGGATGTGATCCCACCTTTACTAATGATAAATCCGATATCGGAAGGTAAGCCGCCCACAATATCCATCAAGAGATTAGAAATAGTTTTGCCAAAATTGATATTTTCTTGAGAATCGGGCAGAATTACCTCCTGTCTGCTAGTAAAAATTACAGGGGTTTTTCCTTGTTGCCAGACTTGCCAAACCCGATCGAGAGTTTTCTGCAAAATTATGGCTTTAGCTTCAGGATTATCTCGCACAAGCTCTACCTCAATTTCAATTCCCACAGTTGAGGATTGCTTTAAAAGTTGTTCCAATTGCTGTGTTGTTTTCTGGACATGAGAGCCGACTAAAACCACTCCTGGGTTTTGGTGCTTTTTATAGTCAGCCATTGCTTCAGCGCTTACTGGTTGTTGACCTAGTTTAGCGAGGGATGTAATTAGGCTAGCGGCAGAGCGAAATAGAAAGCGTTTGCCTTGGTTTGTTGCGATACTAAGAGCAGCTATAAATCGCTCAAAATCTTCTTGAGTTTCTCCATCCACAACGACACAAGCGTTATTTTGCAGAGTCAGTAGTTGAGTAATGAGCTCTTCTGAATATATATCTTCTCTTTGGATCGTGATTACTTCTTCTGGGGCAATTTTTCCGCGGGTTTTCTCGGCGACATAATCAGGCAAATAGCTATGACTAAAACTAAATCGGGAATCGCGAGCAAACTCAGTCTCGCTTACTGGAATTTTTTTACCATCTACTAATACATAATGAGTACTATTAAGCGTTACCCTGCCACCTTCAAAAAAAGCAGGAGTTAGAAAATGAGCATCGAAATCCCCTAATTCCTGAGCTATCACATCAGTCTCTAGGGGGTAATGTCCCCTTAAAGTGGAATCAGAACGACTAATAACGAGAAAATTAGTCATGTTTTCGGCTTCTAGAGCAGCTTTCAGATTACAGCAAACTTCTTGCGTGACAATGGCTGCCTGACTAGGCGCGATCGCTCTAGTATTGGTTAAAACAAAGAAAATTGGCACTTCATCTCGCAAGCCCAATCTTAAAGTTTCGACATCCCATTTCATCAATAACAGGCAACCATGAACAGTTTGTGAACCCGTCGGATCATCATCCAAAACAATAATCTTTAATTGATCACTTTCCATATCTTACAAATCTTTCCTCATCCCTCATCCCTCATCCCTCATCCCCAATGTATCTTTTTCTTAAATTATTGCTAAGTATTTTGCACAACTTAAAATTACTTAGTTAGAATCTTGGACATCATTGTGAAAATGTCGTAAAAAAATTTCAAATTAGTAGGTGAGAATTACGAGATTAGCTAGTTGCAGGGATATTTGACCAGCTTAGGGGTTTATAGCGAGTCGGGAAGCAATTTTAGAATTTTTTACAGGTAAAAATAGATTAATCGGGGACGGAGAAATCGAACTGTGCAGATTACTTTAGATTATTACAGAATACTCAGTGTACCTATTAAAGCCACTCAAGAGCAAGTTGACAAGTCTTTTGCCGATCGCGCTCAACAAGAACCTCGTCGAGAATATAGCCAATTTGCGATCGCAGCTCGTCAGAAGTTGCTCGAAAAAGCTCATCAAGTTCTTTCCGATGAATCTCAAAGAGCAGCCTATGATGCAAAATTCTTCACCACAATCAGTGAAAGCGATGAAGAAAATGGGGACAATGGAGAGCTCCAGGACAACCCTGATAGTGAGCTCGAATCTTCAACCGAAAAGCCCTCCCCTCAAGTTCAACTTTCGACAATTCCCGAAGAAGCAACTACTGCGATTAGCCCTTCTATAGAAATACCAACCGCATTATTTGCTGGAGCATTATTAATTTATTATGAGTTAGCCGAATATGAACTCATATTGAGATTAGGGGTAGATTATCTAAATAACACTATTTACTCCGAGCCTGCGATCGCCACAGAAAGCACAATTGAAAAAGTCGAAGAAGACCAAACAGAAAATAACCCGGAAAAGGAAGATATCATTCTTTCGGTTGTATTGTCTTATCTAGAATTGAGTCGAGAACAATGGCGTCGTAATAAATATGAAAATGCCGCGATTTCTGGTCAAATGGGCATCAATCTTTTAGAAACCGAACAATTATTTCCCACACTCAAAGCTGAAATTGAAATGGATGTTCATAAGCTCAAACCCTACCGTATCCTGGAGTTATTGGCCAAAAGTCCCAGTAATTCCCCAGAAAGACTTAGGGGATTGCAACTACTCCAAGAAATGATTCGTCAAAGGCAAGGCATTGAGGGCAAAGGGAATGACTATTCCGGACTTACCTTAGAAGAGTTTCTCCATTTCATTCAACAGTTGAGAGGCCATCTGACAGCCCAAGAACAACAAAAATTATTTGTTGCCGAAGCTAAAAGAGGTTCAGGTGTGGCAGGCTTTCTAGCTGTTTATGCCCTGATAGCTAGAGGCTATATTCATCAAAAACCCCAATTGATTTTGGAAGCACAACAATTATTAAACCCCTTAAGTCAAACTCAAGATATCTCCTGGGAACAATCGATCTGTCACTTATTATTAGGTCAAACCGAACAGGCGATCGCTGCGGTCGAAAACAGTCCAGAATCAAAAATAGTCACAGCCATCAAGCAACGTTCCCAAGACAGTCCTGATATATTGACGGGAATCTGCTTCTATGGGGAAAAATGGCTACAAGAAGATGTGGTATCGCAATTTTGGGATTTAAAAAAACAGGAGCTCACTCTCGATGACTATTTCAGCAATCTCCAAGTCCAAGAGTACTTAGAACAATTAGCACCGATCACCCCTATGATGGTGAAAGAGTCTCAAAAAACTCTGATAGCAAAGGAAAAAACCAGAGCAAAGACCAAACAAAGTCGCAACTTTTTCTCCTGGGGAAAACCCAAGCAATTGGCAGAAAAAGCACAACTACAAGGAGCAAACACAATATCAGAGCATTCTTCGAATGTTAATCAGACTTCAACCGCAACTCTAGAACGTCATCCTTCAAACAATGGGCAACGCTCTCATACTTTAGCGGCCCAGAAGGGAAACTATCCTCCTGGGCAGGCAACTTCGCCGCCGAAGGGATTCCAACAGAGATCTCAAACTAGATATAAATCACCTTTATGGCTCATCCTTCTCAAAAGTGGCATGCTGCTCATGGGTCTAATCTTTGGCCTGGGTGCTTTGGGTTTTCTCATCACCAGACAAACCATTAACCGCGATTCGCCTGAAATTGCCGAGACAACTCTTAATTCAGCACCAGCGGAGAGCACAATTGCCGAAACAAACTCATCTGGCCTGACAAACCCTGAGATTGCCCAAGCAAAGCCAGCTCTTCCAGTTTTTGATGATGCCTCAGCACAACAAGTAATTCAAAAATGGCTTGATAGTAAATCGGCCGCATTAGGTAAATCCCATCAAATAGATAAGCTCAATGGTATCTTGGCCCCTGATTTGCTGACGAAATGGAGTAATACAGCTCGCTACTATCAACAAACTAATACTTATCGCAATTACCAACATAATCTAAAAATCAGCTCAGTAGTCTTCGACCCCAAAAAACCTAACCTGGCAACAGTAGAAGCTGAGGTTCAAGAAGTTGCCCAGCATTATCAAGGTTCAAAACTAAACTCCTCCCAATCCTATGACGATAATCTTCTAGTGCGTTACCAATTGATTAAAAAAGGTGATAATTGGTTGATTCAAACTAGCCAGGTTTTGAAAACACTCTAAACCCAGGAACCATGAATTAGCAATGAGGAACCAGGAGCAGTACTTCGTTTCTCTGTTCTTAATATGATGGTTATTTATGGTAGAATTTAGAGATTAAAAGCCATTATAAAGAAAATTACCGATCAAGTTAATCATTAAAAACTGATTTTTGGCTAATAAATCTAATTTTTGCCTGTTTTTGGAGTTTTTTATTCTATGACATCTTCCCAGGAACGGATCATTCCTACGGATCTGAGTAACGAAATGTCTCGCTCTTATCTTGAGTATGCAATGAGTGTCATTGTGGGGCGAGCTTTACCTGATGCTCGGGATGGTTTGAAGCCAGTCCACCGTCGTATTCTCTACGCTATGTACGAGTTGGGACTGACACCAGAACGTCCGTTTCGTAAATGTGCCAGAGTTGTGGGGGAAGTATTGGGTAAATATCATCCCCATGGTGATACAGCAGTTTATGATGCTTTGGTCCGGATGGCGCAGGATTTTTCGATGCGCAGCCCTCTAATTAATGGGCATGGTAACTTCGGCTCGATTGATAACGATCCTCCGGCGGCAATGCGTTATACCGAATGTCGCTTACAATCTTTGGCCACAGATGCACTTTTGCGAGACATCGAGTCGGACACAGTTGGTTTTGCCGATAACTTTGATGGTTCACAACAAGAGCCTGTTGTTTTGCCAGCGAGGATTCCTCAACTACTACTGAATGGTTCTTCGGGGATTGCCGTGGGCATGGCGACCAATATTCCTCCCCATAATTTGGGAGAATTAATCGATGGTGCGATCGCCCTGATTACCAATCCTGAGATTACCGACTTGGAATTGATGCAATATATCCCAGGCCCCGATTTCCCCACAGGAGGACAAATTTTGGGGCGCTCTGGAATTAAAGAAGCTTACACTACCGGGCGCGGTTCGATCACAATGCGCGGGGTCGCCGACATTGAAACGATTCATCCCAAGGGTAGACAGGAAAAAGAAGCGATTATCATAACCCAGCTGCCCTATCAAACTAATAAGGCTTCTCTCATCGAGAAAATTGCTGATTTAGTTAATGATAAAAGGATTGACGGGATTTCTGATATCCGAGATGAAAGCGATCGCAATGGCATGCGAATTGTGATTGAATTGAAACGAGATGCTTATCCTCGGGTGGTGCTCAACAATCTTTTCAAACAAACCCCTGTGCAATCGAATTTTGGGGCCAATATGTTGGCCTTGGTAGGAGGTGAACCCCAACTCCTATCGATCAAAAAGTTCTTGGAAGTTTTTATTCAATTCCGCATTGAAACTATTACCCGACGCACCCAATATCTGTTACGCAAAGCGGAAGAAAGAGATCATCTCCTCCAGGGCTTATTGATTGCCCTACAGAGCATTGATCGGGTAATTGAATTGATTCGTCATGCAGCAGACACTGCCACCGCCAAAGAAGAATTGATGGGGCAATTAGAACTATCTGTTGTGCAGGCCGATGCTATTTTACAAATGCAACTACGGCGCTTAACAGCCTTGGAAGCTGAGAAAATTCAGGGTGAGCATGAGGATTTACAACTGCAAATCACTGATTTTCAGGACATCTTAGCTAAAAGAGAACGGATTGAAGCGATTATTGTCGAAGAAGTTACTAATGTCAAAAACGCCCATGCCACTCCTCGTCGTACCGAAATTATTCAAGGAGAAGGTGAGCTCCTTGATATTGACCTAATTGCCAACGAACAAGCTGTGATTTTGCTTACAGAGCACGGTTATGTCAAAAGAATGCCGGTGAGCACTTTTGATGCCCAGAACCGAGCCACTAGGGGTAAAGCCGGGGCAAAAATTAAAGAGGATGATGCGATCGAGCATTTTATTACCTGTTGTGATCATAATACGCTCCTATTTTTTAGCGATCGTGGGGTTGTCTATTCCCTTCCTGCCTACCAAATCCCCACTGCCTCTCGAACTTCTCGGGGCACACCTTTGTTGCAAATGTTGCCCATTTCCCAGGAAGAAAAAATTACTTCTGTCGTTTCGGTGGTCGAGTTTACCGAAGAAGAATATCTTGTAATGTTGACTCGCAAGGGTAATATTAAGAAAACTGCCCTTTCAGCATTTAAATCTATTCGTTCTAATGGTTTAATTGCTATATCTCTCGAAGAAGGCGACCAACTGAGATGGGTCAGACTCGCTAAGCCAGAAGACAGCATTATCATTGGGACTCATAATGGCATGGCGATTCATTTTAAAGTTGACCATCAGCAATTACGTCCCTTGGGCAGAGCGACCAAAGGAGTTAAGTCTATGAAATTGAAGGGGGATGATGAGCTGATCAGCATGGATATTCTCCCTTCTCAAGTGGCCGCAAGCCTTGATGCTAGCCAGGATGATGATGAGGATGATGAGACCGAAGAAATCATCTCAGAGGAAGCGACCTTAGCACCTTGGTTACTAGCAATTACCACTAATGGTTATGGAAAAAGGGTTTCCGTTTCCAAATTTCGCCTGCAAAATCGTGCAGGAATGGGCGTCCGAGCCATTAAGTTTAAGTCCCAAAGCGATCGCTTAGCGGCGATTCATGTCGTTAACCCCGCCGATGAATTTATGATTGTCACCAATCGAGGCATTATTATTCGTCAAGTGGTGGATGCTATTTCCTTGCAATCGCGAAGTGCTACAGGAGTTCGAGTCCAAAGACTGGATAATGATGATGCGATCGCCGCTGTGGCATTAGTACCCCCAGCTGCTGATGGTGAAGGGGAAGAAGGGGATGAAGAGGAATAATCTATAATTTCAAAACTGTAAGCTTATAGCTTACAGTGACTCTTCTTCTCAAGGGATTAAGCTAGATAAAGTTGCCACCACAGAATCGGCTAAAGCTTGCAGGTGATAGCCGCCTTCCAGTCCCAAGACAATTTTGGGGGTGATCTTGGTTAAACATTTAGTAAAAAAACCATAGTCAGGAGGTTGCAAAGAAATGCTTGCCAAAGGATCTTGGTGATTGGCATCGTAACCCGCACTAACTATCAATAAATCAGGTTGAAAATTCTCAAGAAAAGGAATGAGTTGAGACTCAAAAACTGGCCGATAATCATCTATTGTGCTATCAGGAGCCATGGGTAAATTTAAAACATTATTATGCTTTCCGCGATCGTTACTAGCTCCGGTGCCTGGATAACAGGGATGTTGATGCATCGAACAATAAATTAACTGAGGATTGTCCCACACAATATCTTCTGTGCCGTTGCCATGATGGACATCCCAATCGACAATCGCTACTCGCTCAATTCCTGGCTTGGTTAAAGCATAGTTTGCTGCGATCGCAGCATTGGAAAATAAACAAAAACCCATTGCCTGATCCTTAGTGGCATGATGACCAGGAGGACGGGCTAAGACGAATGCAGCAGCTTGGTTTTCCCACACAAGGTCAACTCCATCTAGCCAGGCATTTACGGCGAGCAAAGCAATTTCATAACTACGCTGGGATACTGGGGTATCAGGAGTTAAATATTTTGTACCTGTTGAGGCAATCTCCCCAATCCTAGCAATATGTTCTGGGGTATGAACTTGCCGAATATACCTAAGGACATCCCTTTTTGTGATGGGGCTAGGTAGACACCACCTAATCTGAGATTGCCATGGAACCTCAGACAAAGCTTTCACTATTGCGATTAAACGTTCTGGAGATTCAGGATGAGACAATCCTGTTTTATGTTGGAGAAACTCCTCGGAATAGATAACAGATAACATAGCAAATGAGCCCTTATCGGATTTTTTACCGCTAGGAATCTATCCTCGTAGTATGTGCAAAAAGAGCGAATCCTTACTGCCCAATATTATAGGCAAGCAAGATATTCTCTCTATATGTTTTTTTCTTTATACTTGTTGTTCGGTATTGATCGATACAGAAGATGAATTATCCTCTTGAGGATGCCTTTCTGCTAACTTCAATGCGCCGTAAATGGCTGTTAAATATATAGCTGACAACAACAAAATCAACAATGGGAAGTCTACGTATTGCATGAGATGAGAAGAAAAAATGAGTTTGCCAAAAAGATAAAGATACAAGACGCACCAAAAATGTCGCTTTGCAACCCAAGATAGCCAAGCAGAAACCAAAGAAATCAGCTACGGCAAAAATCAAGACGCTGCAAATCGCAGTCAATTCCACTCGGTACAGTGGTAAAACGTTATTTTGTTTACCCTTCCCCACACCTTATTCAATTTAAAATTTCTCCGGAGACTAGCAAATAGTTCTAATCTCTAGGCTAATAGGAACCACCTACACTCAACAGGAGCTTTCGGCGCTACCCATACGAACCAAGTAACATGACCTGCTGCCCACAATGCGCACAAAACCAAACCTCTAGTATTTTCAGTGTGACTTTTAGGCAATTATGCTGGGCAAATAAGTCGTTACGTTACAATGTTTATTTTTTAAATCCTTACGTGCGATTGTAGCACAAAAAAATAGAATTTAGACATAATAACGGATTTTTTTCTTTAATCTTGGTTCTCAGGTTAGTTTCCCTTAAAATAAGTACAATGAAATGTAAACTTTCTTAAATAAATTAATTGCCAAGTCTGGCTTAAAAATGATATCAACTACTTCTTTATTAGCACCTGTAGAACGAGATCTCCATATCTTAACTGACAATCTGAAGCAGTTGGTAGGAGCCCGTCATCCTATATTAAGAGCAGCCGCAGAGCATCTTTTCGATGCTGGGGGAAAAAGAATCAGACCAGCCATTGTCCTATTGGTTGCTAGGGCAACAGTGCAAGGCGAAGACATTACTCAGCGTCATCGTCGTCTGGCAGAAATCACAGAAATGATTCATACCGCAAGCTTAGTTCATGATGATGTCTTAGATGAAGCTGATCTAAGGCGTAATGTTCCTACTGTAAATAGTCTATTTGACAATCGTATTGCTGTTTTGTCTGGGGATTTCTTATTTGCGCAATCTTCTTGGTACTTAGCTAATTTGGACAATTTGGAAGTGGTCAAATTACTTTCAGAAGTCATTAGAGATTTTGCAGAGGGCGAAATTTTACAGGGATTAAATCGCTTTGATACGAGCATTTCCCTTGATGCATATCTTGAGAAAAGCTATTATAAAACTGCTTCCTTGATCGCTAATAGTGCTAAAGCAGCGGCGATTTTAAGTGAAGTAAATGAGGATAAAGCTGTCGCCTTATATGAGTATGGCCGAAATTTAGGTTTGGCTTTTCAAATTGTTGATGACATTTTAGATTTTACTGGCTCCACTCAAGTATTAGGAAAACCTGCCGGTTCTGATTTGGTCAGTGGCAACCTAACTGCACCGGTAATTTATGCTATGGAAGAAAAACCCTATCTAGAAGTTATCATTGAACGAGAATTTAGCGAAGAAAATGATTTAGAACAAGCTCTTGCAATGATACAAGATAGCCAGGGGATTTCTAAAACCAAAAAACTTGCTAAAAAACACGCGCATCAAGCAAAGGAATATTTAGATTGTCTTGCCCCTTCAGACTCGGCTTTGGCTCTGGGTGAACTTACTGATTACGTTTTAAGCAGATTGTACTAAACTAAATTAATCCATTAAGCTGCTATCAAGTCCTTATTATACTACTTACATTCAAGTAAGTGGAGCGTTTTGAAGAGCCAGATAAATACTATTGTAATCATACGGATTTTGATTCTACTTTGGAATTAAAGTCCGTCACATTCCATTATTTTAATGCTTCAGTAGCTAGGCACAATGGATATTTAGTAGAAAATCATATTTGGTTTACATGAAGAATTTCTTATTAGGGAAGAGTAATCTGAGTAATCTATTAATTATATTTGGGGGGATTAGTAATGTATTTATAGTTGCTTGTGAACCTCAAAAATATACTGAATGTGAGCAAATGATTACTTTGGCAAATGATTTTACGGAGCAGACCCAAACCATTGCTGAGAGTTCTAGCGATCGCGATCAAGATTTGAATAATTGGCTGGAAGCATCAGAAATTATGAAGCTAGCAGCCCGCGATATAGAAAACTTAGAAATTAAAGATACCCAATTAATAGAATACCAAGGTAGTTTGGCAAATATTTACCGAGGTTATTCCCAAGCTACCTATAGTGCAGTAAAAGCGAGAGAATCTAGAGATTTACAGGCTTTGCGATCGGCTCGTGACGATGCCGAAGATGTTGCGGAAAAGAAAAATAATTTAGTCAAAAGTATCAACGATTATTGTCTAAAACAATAAGCATTATCAGAGTGCAGCTAACGTTTTGCAGTAGGCAAAAGACTTGTATTAAATTAAAGTCTTTTGTCTAGCTAATCTCCCAAAAGCTATTAAGGAAACCATTTGGCTTCTATTTTCTTGATATCCCCATCCTGACGCATGCGCATAATGACAGCGTCCAATTCATGAGTTAACTCACTATCAAAGGGTAAGGCAAAACCATACAAATCAGTTGCTATAGAAAAGTTAGCAATAGATAAATTTAATTCAGGATTTTGGCCTAGATGGTAAATAAAGTCAGCATCATTATCAATCAGTCCCTCGGCCTTATTTTTAACGACCAAATTGACAGCCTCTTCATAAGTTGCTACTTCAATAGTATCTGCACCATAATAATCTGCCCATATCGCACTAGACCATCCACTAACTGTGGCAATTTTCGCTCCCTGTAAATCTTCTACCCCACTGAAGCGTGGTTTAGACTGATTGGAAAGAGAAACAGTAATAGCAGATGCTAAACCTGCGGTGATAGAGGATAAAGCCAATAATGTAATCAACATCCAAACGGCAGATACTAAACGTCCTAGATTTGTAACAGGAGCAAAATCTCCATATCCAACTGTGGTGAGAGTAACCATGGCAAACCACATGCCATTTCTCAGTCCAGGGCCATAATCTTGGGGGAAATGCTCGGAATTTGCTTTCCGTTCGGCTAACCAAATTAAGTTGCCAACAATAAAAACTGAGATAACTAATATGATGAGAGAAGAAATTGCCGCAACACCAAGAAATGGTCTGATCCGATCCCATAATGTAGGGGGTTGGGATTGCGTCACTACCACAATCTCAAGCTCTCCAATTGGGAGGGTAAATTCCACTTTTTCTAATCTTTCAGGTGTGATACTGGCATTAAGAAAAATGTCTAGATCCCCTTGATTAACCGCATCAATAGCAGTTTCATAGTTATCTTGGGGAACCCATTCATAATCTATTGCTTTTTCTTGGGCAATTTTCTCCCAGATATCTACCATCATTCCTTCGAGCTTGTCATCTTGCTGAATCACAAAAGGCTCAGAGTCTTTAACAGGAACTCCCACTCTTAGGGGTTCGGCTAGTGTTTCTGAAGATATTGTGATGGCAAATAGAAATATGGACAAAAAAATACGATTGAACTTAAACATATGTCAAAACCTTGATAATCTCACTTGCTGTTGACTTGACAATACTCCTGTCCTAAAAAACGACAAATTATAAATTCAGTTCTCAATTTCATCATTCATAATTTATCTTTTTCACTTTTAAAAACTGTTATTTCAATAGCGGTTGTTGAGTAGCTAGGGTTTTTGGGAGCAACTTATCTAATTTGATTTCTTGCTGTGGTGCCGTTAACTCAATTCCCAATTCTTGAACCTGCTTTTGCAACTCCTTCAGCAAGTCAACATAGACATACCAATAGTCATCAGTCTTCGACCAGGCAGTTAAATTAACATAAATATAGTAGTCATAATGGCCATTCCAAGGAAACCAACTAGGTGCGGGCTCATCTAATACCTTCGGATGTGCAGCGGTAATATCCATCCACATTTTGTAAATTTTCTCTAGATCCTGTTCAAACTTGACATGAATGGCCAAACCCAGCTTGCGAACATCTGCATGGGTGTAATTAATAATGTCACTTCCCCAAACTGTGTTATTGGGCAAGGTAATTATATTACCGCCAAAGTCCTTAATTTTGGTGCTAGCAATGGAAATCGAATCGACATAAGCCCAGTAACCCGCGACCTTGATCTCATCGCCTACATCAAATGGCTTATTGATGAGCAGCATCAAGCCACTGGCAAAATTGGCTAGGTTACTTTGGAGGGCAAAGGCCAAGATAAAACTTGCACCCCCAATTAAGGCTAAAATGGGTCCTAAATTTACTCCCAGGGCTGCCAATCCTAGCAAAAATCCCAGCACTACCACTCCGCGCTTGATGATCATCACGATAAAGCCTCGAAATAGAGTGGACATGCCACCAACTCGGTTCAGGAGATTACCCGAGATTTTACCCGCTTGAGGCGCAATCAGCACTGAGACTATTAAAATACCACCAAATTTGATGATGTTGAGCAATAAGTTTAAACCGCCATCTGGCGAGGTAAGCCAACGGACAACCCTAACCCCGATACCTTGAGTGTCTGTTAGGTCAAGGTCGACGACACTGACATTTTCAATATATTTGCGGTAAGACGCGCTGTCTCCACCTTTGTTATCTAAGGCATCTAAAACAGCGATGAAGCGATTTATAATTGCATTCCGTTCTGCTTCCAAATCTGTTACGTTGACGACCAGTTGTGTTTTTAATGCTTCTTCCTTCTCCAGTTTCTTATTAAGTGCGCTGGTAACCTGATCAATCTGTGGAACTACTTCCTGAGCTGTCAACTGATTCAGATTTTCCACCTTATTCTCGAAACTTGAAGCGGCTTCAGCAAATTCTGCTTCAATTTTTGCGGACTTTTGAGCCAAATTCTCAGTTGGGAACTCGACGTCTGCGATCGCTGGACCGGTTAATCCAGACATGATCGTCATCAGCTGAGATCTAGATTTTTTAACTGTTTCACGAGCTGCTTCACTTTCAGCTTTAGCTATGTCATATTCTGCTGAATTAGGGATTGTGCTGTCTAAATCGGCTTCTGCTTTTTCGAAATTATTTAATGATCCTTGTAAGTCCCTAATGCCTTGTATTACTACTTGATATTGAGGTGAATCAGAAGCCATATTCCGGCGGACTTCTTTGGCTGTTTCTAAAATTTCTTTTGCTTCTTTAATTCCTCTTTCTTTTCTCCCTTGCTTTAGCGATTCTTGCAGCGTTCCATTTTCTTGTAATTCTGATTCAGTTACGAGCAATTGATCGACAGAAGCTGCCGCTGTTCTTAGTTCTCCCCTTGCCGCTCCCAGTTGTTTAGTTGCTTCTTGATATTCGGAGGTATCTGGGGTTGCCTGGGATTGAGCTTGTTCGGCTGCCAAAAGTTCTGTCTTGGCATCTTCAAGCAGTTGCATCGATTCTTTTTGAGCGTCCAGTTTGCGGTTTTGGTACTTAACTATAATTTCAGCATAACTGAGTTCCTGGACTTTGTTTTTGAGCAATAATAGCCAGGCTGCCGATTCGTTTTGCAGCTCCTCTAAAGTAAGAGGCTTGGCTAATAATTCCAAATCGTCAATCTCAATTGCTAGATTTTCAGTGGTTTTGGCGTCCCCAGGAACTGCTTCGCTATCAATAGTAGTTTCAATCGTAGTTGCTTCGGCCTCAGCTTCCTGGGCAGAAACCGAAACACCACAAGAGATGAAAACACAGGCTAAACTCGTGGCGGCAAAAGCCGTAATTCGATATAACTTTAATCTCATGAGATAATAAACTTATTTAGTTTTTCCAAAATATAGTCCAAACGAAATAAGATTTTAAGCCCTGCAACCCCCAAACCACTTTTTAGTTAACAAAAGTTTTAAGTAGTTTGGCAAGATTGGTTAGCTTAAATAAACTGAAAATCCTTGATTTTTATTGGCTGCAAATACTATTGTTTCTTATGTCTTTAGCTCGTGATAATCAATGCTTTGAAGATATTTGTCTTTATATCAATTGAAAGTTAGAAACTTCAGTCATGCCAAATTCTAGGTTAAAACTAAAAAAGTAATTTCTATAGATCACTTAACCAATGAGTCGCTTTTAACAATATGCTGGAGCACGACCAATCCTATCGAGAAAATTAGAGTGATTCGCATTCCAGCACTAAAAGCAAATTGAGGCACAACCTCACCATAATGGAAAGCCCATGCCTCAATTCACGAGAAGCACCAAAAATTAGGAGTCTCAATAAAATCGGAGCGGCGGGATTTGAACCCACGACCCCTACTACCCCAAAGTAGTGCGCTACCAAGCTGCGCTACGCCCCGTTTTCACAGTTTCTCATCATAACACTGTTTCGCCCATATAGTGCAAGTAATTGTTTAAACCATTAGGCAAAGGGTTTGTCGCTACTTTTCATATGTGACCATATCAGTTTTACTTATTACTTTACCCGATAGGGCAGGGTAACTGATTGACGTACAATTGTTACTTTGGTTAGATGGTCTGCGACCATATTATGGGACATGAAAAGTAAACAAGTAGGAGTTATTGGTGGTGGACAGTTAGCCTGGATGATGGCAGAGATTGCTCCGCGACTCGATCTAGAGTTAATTGTACAAACCCCAAAACAAGACGATCCTGCTGTGATCTGCACCAAAGATGTAGTCCTGGCTGGGGTTGACGATGCGATCGCAACGAAAGAATTGGCTAGTCGTTGTCATTGGATTACTTTTGAAAATGAATTTATTGATCTAGATGCTTTACGCTCTCTTGCTCAACAAGGAGTCTGTTTTCGTCCTAGTCTTGATGCCTTGGCTCCTTTGTTGGATAAATATGAGCAACGTTCTTATCTCAGTAGTATTGGGTTACCTGTGCCGCAATTTAGGTCTTTATCTGAGATTAAAGATCTCGAAACTATCACTGAGTTTCCCATAGTGCTTAAGGCACGCCGTCATGGATACGATGGACAAGGAACTTTTATTCTCCAGGACAAGGCAGAGTTAACCGCAATCTGGAACAAATTCCAATGTCCCCCCATGTTGCTGGAAGAATTTGTACCCTTTACTAAAGAGTTGGCCGTGATGGTAGCTCGTAATGCTGCGGGGAAAATCATTGTTTATCCCGTGGTCGAGACCCATCAGAAAAATCAAGTTTGTCGTTGGGTAATTGCTCCGGCGGCGATTTCAGTAAAAGTAAAGCAAGAGATTGAGCAAATTGCTCGTACTTTGGTTGATGAGTTACAAGTTGTGGGGATTTTCGGTATTGAATTATTTTTAACTCCTCAAGAAACTATTTTGGTTAATGAGATTGCTCCTCGTACCCATAACTCAGGACATTACACCCTTGATGCTTGTGATATTTCTCAATTTGAAATGCAACTGCGAACTGTCGCTGATTTGGAGATCGCGACTCCCCAGTTCAAAACTCCTGGTGCGGTGATGGTGAATTTATTAGGTTATGAAAACTCCAACTCTGATTACCAAGCAAAACGCGATCGCCTGGCCGACCTACCCCAGACCTTTGTGCATTGGTATGGCAAAAGTGAATCCCGTTTAGGAAGAAAACTTGGTCATGTCACAGTCTTACTAAAAGAAGAGGAATTAGCTCAGGCAACAGCGATCGCACAAAAGATTGAATCAATTTGGTACGAATAATTACGAATAATTAAAAGTATTGCATTTGCAAAAAATTATGTTAGCGTATGGTCACAACTTGCGCATTTCCTTGTTAGGTAAGCATTTCCTGGTTAGGTTCCATGTTCATTCATGGTGAAAAAATGCAGGTTCACATTTCTTCCTCCGATGAGAAGTTGTCATTAATTACAGCTTAAAGAAGAATGTCACGTTGCTTTGAGTTTGTCTGACACCAGGTAAAATTAAAATCTACACCCCCATAATTTCATGAGTTTAGCTACCCCCACAAAAACCTCGATCTTTGTCCTAGAGCCTCAATCCAAAGAAGATATTATCCCCGCATTAAAAACACTCAAAGATCGTCAAACTGTAATTTTAAATCTAGCTAGTTTACAACCCAATCATGCTAGGCAAGCAGCAGATATGTTGTCCGGTTGCAGTTGTGCTACCGATGGCAAAAGTACTTGGATTGATGAAAAAACTTATCTTTTTACGCCCCATAACATTAGAGTTACCAGAAACTTGAATTGAAGTTAATTATTTATCGGGGGTTATTACTGATAGGCGGTAAGTAATTGAGCTTATTGAGCTTACGGACTCGCACAGAAACAGATAAGATACTAGATAGAGATTAAAAGTTAATTCTTTAATCGGATTAAATTTAATTATTATCTTAATATATGTCTGCAAATTACTCTGCATCCCCCAAAGAAAAGTCGCCGAAAATTTATATTAGTAACGACAAACAAGGACTTGCTGAGACATTAAATAAACTTCTGATTAAAACAGGACATCCTGCCCGCAATCCTCAAAAAATCCAACTTGCCTTGCAAAATTCTCTATTCTGCTTTAGTGCCAAATCTTTTCAAGACAAGTCCACTGTGGGTTTTATCAGGGCCACTGGAGATGGCGTTTTTCATGCTTCAATTTGGGATTTAGTTGTTGACCCCGATTTTCCCAATCAAAATCGCATCAGAAAACTGCTTATAGAGCGCTTACAAAGAGAGATTAAACGAATTTATCCTCAATGCATAGTTTCTCGGTTTGCTCCTCCAGAAGAGCTGGGACTACTCTCTCAGACTAATTTTATCGAAGATCACAAGGGAATTTGCCCGATGGCATTAAGAGATGAGAATCAAGAATTAGGTTATAAAAGCATAAAATAGGTTTCATAAGTTCTACTTCAACTCTAAAATATGGGTTCGCATTCTGATCGCACTCCATCCCTGGCAATATGGCAGGATTTCCATCGACTCAAGACGCCAACAGTCAATCAGTTAGACAATATTAAGTCTCATCTTGATTTGGTAATTTTAGCGTTAGAAGCGATCGCAAACATTACTTCCGACAGCATACTAAATGCAGCCCAGAAGCTAGATTTAGAATCTATAATCTCCGATAGAGTTGCCTTATGGCGATTGCGTCAATCGAATCCACTGCGCAACAGTTCAGGGGGCCGTAAAAAGTTGGATGTAGAAGAAGCTCGTTCTTTGGTCTTAATCATTTGTTATTTGGCCCAACAAGAACAAGAGTTACTGCGTCGTGCAGTGAGTCTTTTAGAACAAATAGCCTCACAAAACAAGCCTCCCCATCAGACTGCGTTATTAGGAGACTATTTAGATAAATTTATTAATCTATACCAAGAAAGAATGGAGCTCCAACAGGAAATAACTCCTGAAAAATTATCAAATCTGGCCTTGAAATTACTTGTTGATTTGTTATTTTATAGCGGAAATAATGGTCATCGCTTGTTATGGTTAGCAATTTTGAATCAGTGATCAGTGATCGGTTATGCCCATCCGAGGACATAGTCAGTTAAAAATTTTCAATTTTCAATTTTCAATTATTATCCCTATGCAGATAATTCGTCGTTTTACACCACCTACTTGTACCTTAGAGATTTGGGGTAAGAATTCTCCTTTGTCTCGTTGGACAAAACAAAAAGTCATAAAAAACTTGGGTTTCCAACTAAGTTTTGATGATCCCAGAACTCCAGAAGAGGAACAATTAACCATATCAGGCGATCGCGAACAATTAGAACAGATATATAGTTTGGTTCTCAACTATACAGAGGAATTTTTAAAACAATCTTTCAACCCTCAATCTTTAGCTTCCTCAGTTGTTTCGAATGTCGCAACTACCGCCAATAATTTTTCTTTTAACCTGCCAGAACTCGCCAGTCATGAATTCTCTTTTGAAGATATCGTCAAAAAAAATTCTGTCCCCAAAAAAATTAAACTTAGTGCTCTGCAACTTTTCGATTTGGTTGCTGCTTTAGAAGAATATAAAACTCATCTGGCGACGATCGCAGAATTAGAAAAAGCTCCGAGAAAAGCTGTTCTACCATTATGGACAAAAATAGCGGCAGGATTGATTCTAGCGGTGGGACTCACTAATGTGGCATTCCAACTCGGCAAAGAACCAACAATTCCCGAGTCTGCAATTTCTTTGCAAGAAGAGCCGCAAACATCACAACCCGTACCCGATGAGCTCGATGTCATTCCCCCTCAAGTACCAGAAACCGAAGTTATTAAACCCAATCCTGAGCCGAAGATAACTGAACCCCTCTCTTCAGCCAATACCTTGCCCCCTCCCCCCGCGATCGACCTACCCAAACCACCACCAGATATTCCCAATCCAGAAAACTATCCCTTACCCGAAGTGGGAAGAACAGTCGCCCCCGAAATCGCCTCATTTCCCGATCTCAAACCACCACCGTTGGAGCAACCAACGACTACTAGTGAATCAGCATCAAAACCACCCCAAGTAGAATCAAATATTATAGTCGCCGAGGAAGATACTGAATCAAAAGAGTTAGAGATTCCCGGACTTGATGCCGCTGCACCAGAAGTTGAGACTCCCAAGAAAGAACAGATTGCCCTAAACCCGGAAAAAACTATTGACGATTATATTCGCGATCGCTTATCGAGAGAGAATGCAGCAAGTTCGAGAGTAGAAGAAAGCAATAGCAATAACAATGTAGATCTCACGGCAAAAAAATCGAGTACTAATATTTCCGATATTTCCCAACTCAAAGAAGTCAAGGGTTATTTTGAACAAAAATGGCAACCACCAGCAGAATTAACCAGAACTCTCGAATATCGTCTAGTTTTAAATAAAAATGGCTCAATAAAAAGAATTATGCCTATTGGTAAAGCATCAGAGGTGTATATCGATCGCACCAATCTTCCCTTAAGAGGAGAAGCATTTGTTTCCCCCTTACAAAATGCAGAGCAGGTCACAATCCGCTTAATACTAGGGCCTGATGGCGATGTCAACACCTTTCTGGAATAATAACTGATAACTGATAACTGACTTGTCCTCGAATGGGGATCACTGACAAAAATGCACGCTCTTTCAATTCCTACTTGGATTGTTCATGTTTCTAGTGTCATCGAATGGATTGCTGCGATTTGGTTTATTTGGCGCTATGGTGAAGTCACACGCGATCGCGATTGGTGGGTCTTATCTTTTGCCATGTTACCCGCTTTAGTTAGTGCTATGTGTGCCTGCACTTGGCATTTTTTTGATAACGTGGAATACCTTGAATGGTTAGTTACCGTCCAAGCATTAATGACTGTAGCGGGAAATGTTACTCTTTGCCTTGCCGGTTGGTGGATCTATCGCAATCGCTCCAAAACTCAATCTTGACTAGTACTCAATCTTGACTAGTAATTGTATAGAATAGATACCACAATTCACCATCTTATGCCATCATGTGAGCCTGAAGTCTGACTGCTCGGACTATCATTAAGAGAATGGGGTGCTAGCAGTCGCTGCCAGCTCGACAGTTTTTGTTGATATTCATTGTGACATCTATCAGCTCTACCCTCCAAATCAGACTTTAAACTCGCATACTTGTCAGGAGATTTTCCGTAAAGCAGACAGATCATGTTGTAGAATCTTTGCTTGCCAAAAGAATGTTCATCCCAATAAATATCAGCTGAATTGGCGAAAAAGAAAATACTTGAGTTTAAAATAATTCTGTCGGCGATAGAATCATTTTCGTTCAATAAGAGAATAGAAGCAAAATCGTCCACTGCATCTTCCTCTTTCCCAGTCACGGCAAGTTGTAATACATCAGTCAGAGCATGACCTGCTTCATGATATAAAACAAAGACTAAAACCAGCATTGAGTTTAATTCAACTTCTTCTTGCGTAGAATATGTTTCAGTTAATGTTTGAGCAACACGAGGGAAAAGTTCGTAGCACATTACGATCTCTTTTTTGAGGGGAATATAAAAAGCATTAGCTCTCCCGCAATCACTAAAAACCACGGGAATATCCACAGGAAGATTCAAATTTTGGCTATTGAGATTGTTTACTACCCTCTCAAATAGACCACTATTTTGCAAAAGTTGTTTTGTAGAGTTGTGTTGAGTATTTGGCTCGTAAATCAGTTGAAACTTCCCAACATTTGCAGATGCCAATTGTTGATTGTAAATTTCTCCCGTGTCATGGTTGCGATCATTAAGGGATAATGATTGTAATGATTGTGATGTGGCTGGTATAGCAGCAATGTTAAGCAGAA
The DNA here is from genome assembly GCF_000332055.1 of Xenococcus sp. PCC 7305. Classification (GTDB taxonomy): domain Bacteria; phylum Cyanobacteriota; class Cyanobacteriia; order Cyanobacteriales; family Xenococcaceae; genus Xenococcus. The sequence goes on from NZ_ALVZ01000224.1 coordinate 25,206, forward strand.
GTGGCAATGCTATGGCACCAAAAATATTTATTTTTTTGCGCGATTCCGAGATCATAAAAGTCAATTCTCAAATAAATTTTGCCGAAACACTAATTTTTTTTATCGAAAGAGATAATTTACTAAGCAGGGGCGATTCGCGAATGACCCCTACTTTTCTCTTCACAATTATCCCCAAAAAAAGAATAAATATTTGTTATAGACCAGAAGGTAATCTTGGTATTACATCGGGAAATCTTTCTATGACATCTCTCACTCTTTCAACATCATCTAGAACACTATTGATATCATCTATTTGATCTTTTTCCGGATCGGTTTCTATCACCGGAGTATCAGTTAATTCCTCGGGGGGGCTATTCTCGACATCCAAATTTAGATATATTCCAGACTGGGCAGCTTCGGAGAGAAAGGTGCGAATGGGTATTCCATAGTTGAAGCCGGTTTTTAACAATTCGCTAATTGTTCGCGCATCAGCACTATCATTTTCAAAACCGATAGTTTCTGGAGTATCACTATCAGCTAAACCATGAACCCCAACTAACCGTCCTTCTGCATCGACGACGGGGCCACCACTCATGCCACCAAGAGTCGTATTGTCATAACCGATTTGGTATCCTCCATGAACGTCTTCCTCTAGAATAGTAGTTATTCTAGAAGATGTGATTTGTCGTGTGACTGTGGTGCTATTAACCGTACCTGGTCTTTGCCATCCCGACACAAATACCGGGGTCGTTTCTACAAGCTCAGAACTAGAAATTGTTGCTACTGGATATTCTCGAACACTCTGAAACTCGAAAATTGCCATGTCCAAATCATTGGCTACGGGCTTGATCGTGTCGGGGTCAATTGGATAAGGTTTTTTGTCATGGGCGATCACTGTATATTCGATGTCTCCGTTCTTATCTCCTCGTTTACTTGTAACGTGATTAGCCGTAAGAACATAGTAAGTATTGCCTTTTTTGGAGATGATTACTCCCGAACCATTACTGCCATTACTGCTGTTAATTAAAACAGTAATTTCTCTGGTGGTTGTGCTCAGCTCCTGACCATCGAATGCTACAGATATTAATGGTCTAGTAATCACAATTGATGTAGTGATTGCTGTTCCTGTTAAAGCTGCTATTAGTCCATTTTTAAAATTCACGCTCTCATCACCTTTTGTAATAAATTAAAGTTTGCTAATTATTTGGTACTAAAAACTGGGGTGCCAATTCCAAGAAACTGTTGACGGTAATCGCCCAACTGAATTGACTCATATCTTCTTGCTGGGCTTCGGATGCTAAAGAACCATCACTAAAAAGATAGGGGTTTCCCCACAGAGGATATTTATGCACGCCATTAATTCCGATTATTTCACCTCTCTTGTTGAGCAAAGGTCCGCCACTCATGCCTTTTTTGATGCTATTGGTATAACCAATCTGATAACCTCCTCCAAAATTGAGATCGCTAAATCTGACTAGATGTCCATTATTAAAATAGAATCCTTTTGCTTGCTGTTGATTTTCTATTTCTAGAGGAAAACCCCCAGAAAAGACTTCTGCCTTCTCTGAGACTAAGGGATTGAAATCTATAGGAGAAAGAGATGCCACTTCATACTCGCGATCGCTACTAAATTGCAGCAAAGCTAAATCATAATCACCAAAATCGACTGTGTTCAAAACATCTCCGCGATAAACCTGCCCATCAGGAGTTTGAATTTGATATGTCTTGTCGTGGGAAAAAATCAAAACATGATAGTTGGTTATCACCGTATAGACATTGTTTGCTTGACTGATTATGATGCCCGAACCCCATCCTTCGCCTGAGAGAACTTTGACAGTTATAGATTTGGCTTTTTGTTCTAGTTGCTCTCGGGAGAAAATAGTTTTCTCCTTTTTAAGAGGCACAAAATTGGCAGGCAAAGCTAGTTTCTTTGGCAAATCACCATGATCTAAATAAACCATGGTTATTGTAAAAGTCGAAAATAGTGTATTTACGACTGTAAGCAAAATTGGGAGGAGCCATTTCATGAAATAAAAAAAGCCACAAGCGAATCTAAAGGATTCTAGAAGTAAAAAACAATCTTAATTAGGGCGAGCATTCTTACCAAGTACCATTACCATTCCCAGTAGTGGTATTGCCTGTGGGCTTGGAAGGCAAGGGTTCAGAAGGCACCGAGTTGGTTGAACTGCCAGGTGTTTCAACTGGAGTTTTATCTAAATAGTCCTGTAGATTATAGGAGGGTGAACAAGTACTACATTGAAATGTTGGGGTACTTGCTCCTTGGCGATTGGCGAATAATTCTTGAAGAACCTGGTCAGGATCTTGATCTGGTCTAAGAGTGAATAGAAGAGTATCCTCAGTACAGCTTAAAGTTGCACAAACAACAGGCTGTTTGTTGACCCACCCAGGAGTCAAATCTTGCAACATTCCTTGACTGTAAAAATTGTTGAATCTTTCTGTTACTTCATTGCATCGTCTCATTGGAGTGTATGCTGATTGCTCAAAATAGTCTGACTTCCACTTGATGACGGGTTTTGTCCCATCAGGAGTAACCGCATAGGTTGTGGGAATAGAATTGGCGCTATTGTCTGGCTGACATCTGAAGGTCATAGATTGAGCCCGACTGGGTTGATTGATCATTATTGCTGAAGTGATAACAGCAGTAGAAGTAAATAAGACCCCAATAAACTTTCTCATAGACATTAATGAATTCGACTTCTCGCTTTGTTTGAGTTTATGTAAGCTGATAAATTTATATTAGTACTAGTTTTTCTCAGAGAAACAAAAGTGAAAAAATTTAACTATTTAGCTTCATAAAGCTTTACTTTTGGCGCTACGCGCTGGGGAATGGGGAACAGGCAACAGGCAAAAGTAAAGAGAAAACCCTAATCATAATTAATTTTTCTTTTGTCATAACCTAATTTGCTATGACTTTAGGAGCTAACTGTATTCGTCCTGCGATCGCGAAAGTATGTGCAATTGCCTAAAATAGTAAAATCTCTCTACAAAGCCTTGAAAATTTCTATTATTATCAGTACGCAATATGATGCACGGTTTTATTCCTCCAGAGCGTTACTTTCCCTATTTAACTTGGACAGAAATTGAGGAACTGCCAGATAAGGAAAATATTGTCATCATTCAACCAATTGGGGCGATCGAACAACATGGCCCCCATCTACCGATCGCAGTTGACTCGGCTATTAGCCTAGGAGTTTTGGGCAAAGCTTTAGGCAAATTGGACCCTGCCATTCCCGCCTATGCTCTACCTTGTTTATACTATGGCAAATCCAATGAGCATTGGGGTTTTCCTGGAACTATTACTCTCAAAGCAGAGACTTTATTGTCTGTCATCAAAGAAATGGCAGCTAGCATTTACCAAGCTGGATTTCGCAAATTAGTCTTGATGAATTCCCATGGTGGACAACCGCAAATTATGGAAATTGCCGCGCGGGATCTCCATCAAGAAAATCCTGATTTTGCCGTTTTTCCTCTATTTACTTGGCGCGTTCCCAATATCGCTGGGGAATTATTAACTCCTCAAGAATTGGCCTATGGGATTCATGCGGGAGATGCCGAAACAAGCATTATGCTGGCTCTGTTGCCAGAACAAGTAAAAATGGAACATGCTGTTACCGAATATCCTGCTCCTTTGCCCCAGGATAGCCTGCTCAGTATGGAAGGAAAATTGCCCTTTGCTTGGTTAACCAGAGAATTAAGCAAAACTGGAGTCATGGGGGATGCGATCGCAGCAACTCCCGAAAAAGGCGATCGCATATTAGACTCTGTCGCCGATGGTTGGGTACAAGTAATTGAAGATGTTTACAAATTCCAGCCCTTAAATTAAATTAAATTCCTGGAGTGGTTTGTTGAAATAACATAGCAAAATCCCTGGTAACTATGGCATCAGGAGCATCTTGTGGCTTGGAGATCACATCAAAAGCTTTGTTGCGAGCATCGGGTTCTTGTAATGCCTGAACGACCACAGAAGCGACATCAGCTCTGGGAATAGAAGTAGCAATTCCATCAGGAGGATTGGTAAGGAGAGTATCATTTTTGCCCACTAGTAATTCTCTAACTCCACCCTCAAGATCAATTAGACCCCCAGCACGAATAATCGTGTAATCGATGCCCGAATCAATCAAATATTGTTCCGCTTTGCGTTTCCAAATAAGTATTTTGCCATTGCCCATTTGATTAAGAGGATGATTGGGATTTGTCCCTCCCATCGAACCTACTAGTACAATATGTTCTACACCCAATTTTCGAGCCGCATCGATTTGATTTTTCTGACCATAATAGTCAACTGTTTCTGGCATCCCGCCTGGTTCGTACTCAAATTGAGGAGGTGCGCCCGGAGTAGATGAGGCTTTCATTTTAACCCCGGCACTGGTCAAAATAACGAGAGACGAGCAACCTTGCAAAGCAGTTTCCAAGCTAGATTGCTCCGTAATATCTCCCAAGAAAAAACTCTCCGTAGAGCCGAATATTTCTTCGACTTTTGAGCTGGATCTGGCAAAGCCAATTCCTTGAAACTGATCACTCTGCTGGCGTAGTTGCTTCAAAACTAATGCTCCCGTTCTACCAGTCGCACCTGTGACTAATACTCGTTTTGTCATTATATAATTCTTTTAAACCTAAAACCTATCACCTAAAACCTAACACCTATCTTGATGAGTAAATAAATTATCAAGTTGTGTTGGCAGTAATTTCCGAGCCTCAATTTCCTATAATTTAAGAGTCATAAAGATCCACAATATTATTGATCGATAAAAATAGCCGTGATTATACCTAACTTTTTGGGTGCATTTCTCCCGCCAATTTCTTTAGATAGCCTATTTTCCACCCAAGGAATTATGGTGATGCTTTTGGTAGCCTATGGAGGGGCAATGTGGATGTTTCTTTCTAGTGCGCCCAAGGTCTACACCATCATGGTTTCCGATCTCCAAGTTGCTCGGGAATTTTATGAAGGTTTGCTCAATTTATCTGCTGCCGATGTTCCTCTTCATTATTATTACAATTACGAACAGGCAATGGGAGCAGGCAGTTTAGATCAAATGTATTTAGCTGGTACGCCCCGCAATCCTGGCTTTGAAAGCAATGATGGTTTATGGTATCAGCTGAAGAAGAATACGCAACTTCATGTGATTTCTGGTGCTAGCAGAGGAAATAGCGATCGCCAACGCCATGTTTGTTTTGATCGTGATTGCCTAGAAGAAGTTTTACTAAAAATACAATCTCGACGTTTAAAATACAAGATACGTCGAGACAGACCACTGAATTTTTTAGTTAAAGATATTGAACAACGCACTATTGAAATGGCAGAAGTGTCGAATTAATTAATGAATCAAAAACTTTTCATTGTTTTAGAAGGAATTGATGGCTCTGGCTCGTCCACTCAATCAGATCTACTAAAGGATTATTTTATAGCCCAAGGAGAAAAAGCTGTAATTAGCCCGGAACCTTCTAGTGGCATCATTGGTAATTTGATTAGACAAGCCCTAAAAAAGAGAATTTTATTTACACAGGATACTGATTTGTTCGATGAGCAAATGGCTTATCTTTTTGCCGCAGACCGCCATGATCACTTATATAACGATGTAGATGGAGTCTTTAAGCTAATTAATGATGGCTTTCATGTTATTAGTACCAGATACTACTTTTCTTCTTTAGCTTACAATTGCCAAACTCCAGAAGAATTTAATTTTGTTAGTAATCTAAACCACAAATTTCCTAACCCAGATCTAGCAATTTATTTAGATATTCCTGCCGAAGTATCTTTAGCCAGAATTCAAGATCGTTCTTTGAAAGAAGTTTACGAAACGAAAACCAAGTTAAGCAAAGTCAGGAAAAACTATCAGAAAATATTTGCTGATTATCCAGATAAGTTACTGATTATTGACGGCACCGAAGACAAAACACAAATCAACAGAAAAATCATCAGTGCGCTACCAAATCTTTAGTAAGACATTAAAAACACACAATTCTCTCTTATCCCCCATTACCCATTACTTAACTTCAATAATTTCCACATCTTCAATCATTTTCCCCTGATGCATCAATGATTCATGACTATTGGCATTTAGACTAACTTTGACTTCGTTAGAGCCAGTGGGTAAGTTATCTAGATAGTACCAGTTCCCGTAAAGACGAGTAACTTTGTTTCCATTGACAAACAGATGGGCATGACCTTGATTCAATTTGTTTTCACTGTTAACGTCTTGAGGCGTTAATTGAAAGTTCTCCAGTTTTATTTCCAAATTCCAGCCTTTGACTGTATCTTCATAAACAACTAAATCCACATTGGGAACTGGTTGACCTTCATCTATCACCACTATCCCATGATGATGCATATCAGTAGATTCGTCTAGAGAAAACTCCTGATGATTATGTTGATGATGGTCTTTGTTTTTATCCTCATTAGCGCCAATGGAATTACCGAAAACCAGAATCGAACAAACAGTAGATAAAGTAATTAACAAGGGTTTATTCATCGATGGGCTATCCCTAAATATAATGATGACAGTTAGGGATTATTGCAAAAGGCAGTTTTAATAGTCAAAAGACAAACCGTCAATCCCTTCGGACCTCTGCCTTCTGCCCTCTGCCCTCTGCCCTCTGCCTTCGTCTCAAGTTGGAATCAACAGCCCTGGCAAATCTGGGATTTCTACTAGTTTGATATAACCTTTAAAAAAATAGGGTATGAGACCGCAGGTAACCTCAAAAACGCTTTTGTTCATTTTGATGGCCAAATCCCGCAGGGTATGTTCCCCATCAAGCAATCTCACCATATTTTGAAAAATAATCGAGGGCACTTGGGCTTTTAATTCCTCATAATCTTTAAGTACAGGCGCTCTATTTGGAGAACAGGAAGCGAGTCCCTTACCCAGCCAAATTCCCCAATCTTTTTCCGCTGTAGACAAGACATCCAGAGTCTCTAGAGAAGATAGTGAAAGATGGAAACCAGATTTTAATAGCACATGAGCGGAGATGTTCTGACTAGAAATTTTTAGTGATGCTCGATGTTCTTGCTGCACATATTTCTCTTGTAAAATGTCAAAAAAACTCTCTCTAACTCTCTGCTCTATTAAACTTGTAATCGATTCTCTACGAGCTAACTGATTTTTTAAGAGAATTTCAATAAAATGGTAGTCACAGGAATATTGAGAATAAATATTATTTTGATCAAAATATTTCATCGTCGCCTCAGAACAAATAGCCTGAAAATGTCTTTGCCAAAAGCGAAATGTATGAGAGCCACCTTCTACCCATAACAACATCCCAAGGTAAAAATAAACTTTCCATTGGCGATTTCTTAAGGATGTTATAGTGACAACACCTGTAAATTTTTCTTCTTTAAAAGATGCTAAGTCTTTTATTAGCTGACTAGACATGAAAAAAGCTAGGTATTACAAGCGAATAGAGATTATAAGAAAACTGGATATCAGGCAAATAAAAGATAAAAATAAGCATTTTATCTTATAAAAAAATGCGACTGGAGTTCACCATCGCCTCAGTTTAACCTTCACTTAGCAATAATGGAAACCTTTTTGACTTTGGGAAAATTATATATAGTAGCGACTCCCATCGGAAATCTTGAAGACATGACTTTGAGAGGAATTAGAGTCCTCAAGGAGGTTGATTTAATCGCAGCAGAAGATACTCGTCATACGGGAAAATTATTAAAACATTTCGAAGTCAAAACCCCGCAAATCAGTTATCACGAACATAATAGTCGTTTGCGAGGTCAGGAGTTGGTCTCCAAGCTAGAACAAGGAACTAATATTGCCTTGGTTAGTGATGCGGGAATGCCGGGGATTAGCGATCCTGGAGCGGAGTTGATTGCTTCTGCGATCGCAGCTGGCATTTTGATCATCCCCATTCCTGGAGTTAGTGCTAGTATCACGGCTTTGGTAAGTTCTGGGTTGGCTACAGAGCGATTTGTGTTTGAGGGTTTTTTGCCAACTCAAGGGAAACTCAGAAAAGAACGTTTACAAGGATTACAAAATGAAGTCCGAACCATCGTATTATATGAAGCTCCCCATCGGTTGTTGACGAGCTTAAAGGATTTGGCCAAAGTTTTAGGGCAGGAGCGATCGCTTGTTTTGGGTCGAGAATTAACTAAAATCCATGAAGAGTTTTGGCGCGGTGATCTTCAAGGAGCGATCGCACTGTATACAGAAAAAGTTCAACCAAAAGGAGAATACACTCTAGTAATCGCAGGTTCCCAAGTAGAATCGAATCTGATATTGTCAGAGGAGCAGATCAAAGCAGAATTGACACAACTTCTAGAGCAAGGCATGACGCGATCGCAAGCCTGTCGCTATCTAGCCGAACAAACCTCCTTCTCTAGAAGACAAATCTATCAATTATCAGTTAACAATTAACTGTTATAAATTCTTAATTTTCAATTTTCAATTACCTAATGTCTCTCCCTTCTAAATATATAGTCAAGCTAGGAAAGTTTACCTGGACAACAATGTGGCAAATTATGATGTCGCAACTTGCTCCTAGTGATAAAGCTGGCTCCTATGTGCGCCCAGAAAGTCAATTTAGAAATAGCGTTAGCGTTTCTACAACAGAAAATAGTCCTTATCCTGTTGCCCAAAAGCGTTACCGGTTATATGTCGGGATGAGTTGTCCTTGGGCACATCGTACTTTGGTGGTTAGAGCCTTGAAAGGATTAGAAAATGCGATCGCAACATCGATAGTTTACCCTTCAACCGACTCAGGAATTTGGCTACTCCAAGAAACAGAATATGGCTGCAATACGGTTCCCGAATTATATAAACTAGCCCAACCCGGATATCAAGGCAGATCCACCGTTCCAATCCTCTGGGACGATGAAACTAAAACTATTGTGAATAATGAAAGTGCCGAAATTATCGAAATTCTCAATGCACAGTTTAATGAGTTCGCTACTAACCCCAGCCTAGATCTCTATTCCGAAGCTTTACAAGAGCAGATAAATGACTGGAATCGCAAAATTTATCCTGCAATAAATAATGGGGTCTATCGTTGTGGTTTTGCCCAAACCCAAACTGCTTATGAGTCAGCTTGTCATGAATTATTTACTGTTTTAGATGAGATTGATGCTGTCTTAGAAACAAATCGTTATCTATGTGGCCAACAATTGACCCTAGCCGATATCAGGTTGTTTACCACTTTATTTAGATTTGATATCGCCTATTACGGATTATTTAAATGTAATCGTAGTCGCATTCAAGATTACAAAAATTTAGCAGGTTACCTGCGTGATATTTATCAATTACCTGGCGTTGCTGATACTTGCGATCTCGAACAGGTCAAAAAAGATTATTACGGTAATTTATTTCCCCTTAACCCAGGAGGAATTATTCCTTTAGGGGGAGATTTGAATTATCTTCTGGAACCTCATCATCGAGATAGTCTTGAATAAATTAAACACCTTTCATGTTTCACGGCAAATCACATCTGTTATATACTTACTGGAAAACTATTTATCATTTTTCATATGGCTTCCTGCACAAAGAATATCACAATTCAACATCAACCAAGCCAAGCAACTCTAGATGAGTTGGGCGTTTTTCAATGGTCTATTTGGACCAAGGAAGTATCGGAGTTTCCTTGGACTTATGATGAGGCAGAAACTTGTTATTTTTTAGCAGGAGATGTAATTGTAACTCCTGAGAGAGGGGAGCCTGTCACTATGGGGAAAGGAGATTTAGTTACTTTTCCTAGTGGCATGTCTTGTACTTGGAAAATTAATAGTCCAGTACAAAAACATTACAATTTTGGGGAGATCTAATAGGGCCTATGTTCTTAATTCTTAAACTTCGAGTGGAACAATAAATGTTTCAATTAAAAACGAAGTAATATTACATACTTTCTGCTGTCATAACCTCTTGTGAAGTATTTTAATGATATTTTGATTGATGTACGAGAGGTCAATGCAGTCGAAATATTAGGAGCATAAAATGTCTTTACAAATAGGATTATTAGAGCAAAGTTTCAATTGTATTAGACCCTATGGCAAGCTGTTTGTTAGTAGCTTTCACGAAAACCTATTTCAAACTAATCCAGAAATCAAATCTTTATTTATGGGAGTTGAGTCCCAAATTCAAAAAAATCGAATTTGGGATACTTTAGTCTTGATTATGGAAAATATTCGGCATCCTAATCTTTTAAATAATACTCTTCAGGGATTGGGTGCAAGATTGTTTACCCATGGATTATTGCCCAAGCATTATCCTTTAGTAAAAAAAGCTTTCCTCGCAACATTTAAACAATTTTTGGGAAATGAATGGAATTCTGAATTGGAACAAGCTTGGAAAAATGCCTATACTTATTTCCATGATTTGATGCAAGAAGGCGCGGAAAGAGCTCGTCAGCAAATAGCGAGCAAAACCCCTGATACCTCCTCAGAGCATAAGGACGTAAGATTTAGAAAGTCTAAAACTTCTCCAGCAGCAAACGTCTTAGCGACCTCTAAAAGTCATTTAGAAAAAACTTTGGATTGGTTTCATCCCCAAAAGAAAGAGAAAATAAAAATCGAACTCGACAATTCAAAAGCTTCTAGTCAAACTGCATCGAAGACTGTAAAGGTAGAAACAACTAATCCTCAATCTACGCCAGGATACCAGTCGGCAACAATAGCAGCAACGGCTACAGCCACCCAAATCAAGCCAATTATTACCGAACAGCCCAATCAAGATCAATCAGAAAGCCAATTTAGTGAGTCGAAGGATCAGTCCAAGAAAAGGTTACTAGTTAGTGGTGGCGTTGCCGGGGCAATTGGAGTTATTTTGCTAATGATGTTGCTATAGACTTGAACATTCTTCCCAAACTAAATGAATGACTAAGATAGTGAACGATATCACGGCCACTTCCATTGGGGGATTTTTGTTGACTTTTCAGAAACTAAAAAATCAACAAAATTGACTAAAAGTCTTGCTATCATTAGTTTCTAGCCTTTATTTCGGGGTATTTTTTCCTTCTGCCCTCTGCCCTCTGCCTTCACCCCGTCAGGGGCTTTTGACTTCCCTGTAGCAGCACTAGGTAAATCGCAAATCCGAAAATGATTTTTCCTGTAGACGTTAAGCGACTTAAGGTTTAAATTGTATATCAGCTCTTGATCTTATTAATTCTAATATGAAATATAAAATAACGACATTATCTAATTTATCTTTATGTATAGTATTATTCGCCAGTATCTTCAGTGGGGCCACGGTAAATTCTCCCTCAACCAAAGCGATCGCACAGATCGCCCAGGCACAAGAAACCAAAGAGGATAAGTTAGCTAAGGCTGGAGAAGCCACCATCGGAATGTTTGATGCTCTAATTGCTGGAGAGTTTGAGCAGGCTAGAGGATATCTTAGCCCCAGCATCAAGGAATATACAACTGCTGCCCAGATTGAACAGCAATGGCAAAAAATCCTGGACAACATGGGTGCTTTTGTCGAATATAAGAAGATTCGCCCCACGACTGTTTTCGATGACTACACTGTTCTGGTAAGTGCTAGATTTGAAAGTATCATCACTGATTTTGCCGTCACCTTAGACAGTGAGCGACAAATTACTTCCGTAGATTTTCTTTGGATTGGCAATATTCAAGAAAATGCTGAGAATTTTGTTGATGCTTTAGCAGATGGCAATTATGCGACAGCCAGAAGCCTCTTTGCTCCCAAGCTAAAAGAGAACTTTTTACCTGAAGATTTAGAACAAGGATGGCAAGAGGTTTTAGCAGAAGCCGGTTCGTTTAAAGGTCGTTCCGAGTCAAAAAGAGTGGAAAGTTCTGGTTCCGATCTGGTGCTTGTCAATCTTGAGTTTGAGCGAGAGAACCGCAGCTTAATGATTATTTTCAATCCTCTCAAACAAATTGTGGGGGTAGATTTCCCCGAGGAGGAAGAGTAGTAATAATCTTTTCAAACAAGGCACTAGTGATGCTGGGCGGAAGTAATTAGTAATAAGTACGTTTATTCCGCCTACGCCTAGGAGATGATTAAAACTAGAGCAAAAACTATTAAATACAGCACTGGATAGCCCCAGATAGTAAACTGGTCAAGTTCCTCGGCCTTTTCTGCTTCGCCAGAAATCTCCAAACGTCTTAAATATACATTAAGCAGTACAATTACCCCGCTGATGAGAAACATCGCAATTAAAATTTCGTCGAGAAATGTGACATAGCCGAGACGAGGTAATTCGTCAGATAAGGTGAAGTTGAAGGCAATAAAAAGCAATAAGTTTCCACTGGCAATGTCAACTCGTTTGCCATAATCTCGGAGGAAAAAAGGCAGCCAAGAGACAATAATAATCACAAAAATAGGGATAAACAAACGCAGAACATAGTAGTTGAGATGCCGTTTCGCCTGAAAATGAAAGGAAAAGCGGCTACTAAAATCCCCTGTGTTAAGATTTTGGCGAGATATTGTAACCCCAGAACTAGTAACAACCCACTCTTCCTCCCCAAGTTGTTGACCGACTTCACTAAACCCTTCCAATTCTTCGTAAATATAAAATCTCTCGGGTAAAATTGAGTCGATATGAATGTAAAAGTCTTGTTTATCGAGAGGATACTGTCTGAAATCGAAATCTGGAGCTTGTAATGTTGTGGTAAATCGCTCGAAATAAAACACTCTTCCATCGGACAAGACGACCGCCAGAGTGTTTTGGGAAAAACGCTTACCTTGCTGATTAAAAATCGTAAATGTAGGAAGTGTTAAGCCTTGTTCGGTTACAAAACGAGCAAAATTATCACTTCTAAATTGCTTAAAACGACATTGACAGGTATCGGGACTAAAGGCCAAATTAGAATCTTCATATTCCATACGAAGACTAGCAACAATACCAAAATTCTCTTCTTTTTGATTGATACCTGTAATTTGTTGTAGCTTGAGCCCGATCTGCACAGGAGTCGGTTGTTGCAAAATTGGGGGGCCAATTGGTTCGGCCTCACCCGTTAAAACTTCAGGTCGATTAATCCCAATTAGCAGACGATACTCTCCATTTGTGGGAGGTTTATTTTCTGGGTTACTGAGAATTTTTAATTGGAAATCGGAATTTTGCCGATCCTGAAATTCGTATTCAAACTTTGCTTGAGTTTGTTCTCCTAAAGAGTTGTCCCTTCTCAATAATTTATTACCATAATCTCGCAGCTCAATAATCGGTTTGAGATCTCCAGATATGGCTTCAACCCAAACATATAGATTATCACCAGCTTTGAAATCTTTGAGGCTCAAAGTCCTTGAGGGGTTGTCGGCACTCAAAGAACCCGAAACGGTTTCTACCGAAAGATTGGGGTCAGCAAGAATTGTTTCTAGACTAGCAATTTGCGCGTCTGTGGATTCGGCTTCTCCTGTAAGAACTTCGGGTTGGTCAATCCCTAGCAGTAAATTGTATTCACCAAATGTTCTTGTGTAAACTGAGCTGGAAACTATTAGTTGATAGTCCCCAACTTCCCGAACTTGGAACTCAAAGGCTGCATCATAGCCTTCGCCGCTATCATCATCCCAAGTCAAAAAAGTAGCATTGGCAAAATTAGAAAACATCTCCAGGGGATCTTGACCCTTGGCAACTGCTTGCTCTTTTTGCTTCCTAAAATCAGTTCTGAGATTTGACCAGTCTGAACGCTGGTTTGAGAGTGCAATTATGGGGTCTAAATTGCCTGATACGCCCTTTATGTAGGCATAAAAAGTTTCTCCTGGTTGCAGATCGGCAATTGTATAAACGTCAGTTTCCCCAGCATCAAGAGAACCTGTTAAACTCTGAACTGCCGCTGATGAGGGGGCCTGAGCCGTAGCCGAATTTAGAAGCAAGCTCAAAGCTAACCCCAACAAAAACAAGACCGAACAGAAGCTATAGGGAATTTTCTGGCGGAGCCGATATAAAATTCGAGTTATTCCTTGGATAAAAACCACATGTTTACAGATTCGAGTTTTAATTATTGCTCATTGTCCCATGATTCATTTCTTTCTCAATTATCGCGATCGCGCTGGCAACAGACTCAGGGAAAATTACCACTAAATTTCCCGTTTCGGCATTTTTAAATGCTGTTTGCATCGCTTCAGCTTCATCAAGAATAGTTTCATAGGAGAGATTGGGATTTTCCTGAAGAACCCCTTTAGAAATTAGATCGGCTACTTCCCCAGGCTCGCGATCGCGTTTATCATAATCTTCTTTAATAATGATTTGATCAAATACTTGAGCCGCGATTTCTCCGAGTAAGATTAAATCTTCATTTCTGCGATCGCCAGGACCGCCGATAATGCCGATTCTCCGTCCTTGCCAATTCTGGACAAAACTACCAACAGCTCTGTAACCGTGAGGATTATGGGCATAATCTAGTAAAACTTTATAATCACCCACATCAAAGAGATTCATTCTCCCAGGAGTTTGTTGAGCCGAGGGATTAAAGGTTCTAACTCCCCTCCGAATAGTCTCAATATCAACTCCCTGGGCAAAACTAGCCAAACAAGCAGCTAAGGCATTAGCAATCATAAAGTCTGCCATGCCTGCCATGGTTACTGGACAGTTGACAGCTTTTTCTACTCTGATAGTCCAATCACCCTCTAAAATGGAAATATAACCATTTTCATATACCGCAGCTAATCCCTTGCGCCGAGTATGTTCGACAATAATCGGATTATCAGGATTCATGGAAAAATAGGCAATTTTACAATTAAGCTTCTCCGCCATTGCCGCAACCAAAGGATCATCAGCATTCAAAACCGCATAGCCATCAGCTTTGACCGTTTCTGCGATAACCCCTTTGACCTTGGCCATTTGCTCAATGGTATTAATATCACCTAGCCCCAAATGGTCGGCCGCGACATTGAGCACCACTCCAATATCACAAGAATCAAAGGCTAAGCCCGATCGCAGAATCCCACCTCTAGCAGATTCTAAAATTGCGACTTCGACTGTAGGATCTTTAAGAATCATGCTGGCACTATAGGGCCCGGTATTATCTCCTTTCTCAGCTAAATAGTCCCCGATGTAAACCCCATCTGTGCTGGTGAACCCAACTGTTTTTCCTGTTTGGCGATAAATATGCGCCGTCAGGCGAGTGGTGGTTGTTTTACCATTGGTCCCTGTGATCGCAACAATTGGGATGCGAGAAGGCGTGTTGGGAGGAAAGAGCATATCGAGAACCGACGCGCCAACATTACGGGGTAATCCCTGGCTGGGGGCCGCATGCATCCGAAAACCTGGTGCGGCATTAACTTCGACGACCACCCCATTAGCTTCTCTTAGGGGTTTACTAATATCGGGAGTGACCACATCAATGCCTGCAATATCCAAACCAATTATCTTGGCAACTCGTTGGGCGATCCAAACATTTTCGGGATGAATCTCATCGGTGCGATCTATGGCGATACCGCCTGTACTCAGATTCGCTGTTGCCCTTAAATAGGCAATATCACCTTTGGGCAACACAGTTGTTAATTGATAACCCTGCTTTTCTAAAACCCCCAGAGAAGTTTGATCAACAATAATTTTTGTCAGAATATTATCGTGACCATCGCCTCTTCTGGGATCATTATTGGTGATCTTAATCAATTCGGCGATCGTGGTCGCCCCATCACCAACGACATGAGCCGGAATTCTTTCTGCCACCGCAATCACCTTGCCATTCACGACTAATATGCGGTGATCGTTGCCCAGATAATAATGTTCGACAATTACAGAACGAGTTTTGGAAGCATCACTTGCCAAATCGTAGGCGGCCTCTGCCTCTGACCAGCTATTGATATCTATCGTGATGCCTCGCCCGTGATTACCATCTAGAGGCTTAATTACAATGGGATAACCTCCCAACCTAGCGATCGCCTCTTCTAATTCATCCAAATACTGAATTACTTCGCCTTGGGGAACGGGAATACCAGAATCGCCTAGGATAGTTTTTGTGCCTTCTTTATCACAGGCCAATTCCACGCCTAAGATGCTAGTATTACCTGTTAAAGTTGCCTGGATACGTTTTTGTCTGACCCCATAGCCTAGTTGCAACATCGCACGGGTACTGAGCCACATCCAAGGAATTTTACGGGTTTCGACTTCTTTGATAATAGTCTCGGTAGAAGGGCCCAAAGCAGTACTAGCACGTAACTCTTTGAGATCGCTGATATCTTGCGCCAACTCATCAGGGGAATAGCTGCCAGTCTCGACAATGGAGTTGCAAAGCCTCACCGCTGCGCGACCTGCGTAACGACCGGCTTGTTCTTCTATATATTCATAGACGACATTAAACACCCCGACTTCTGCGGTTTCTCTAGTGCGGCCAAAACCAACCAACATTCCTGCTAGTTCCTGTAATTCCAGGGCGACATGCTCAACAATATGTCCCATGAGGGTTCCTTCCTGAACTCTTTCGAGAAAGCCACCTCGATGCCCAGGAGAACAATAATGCTCAATCAAACTTGGTAGCGTCTTAATTAAGCCATCATAAAAGCCAGGAATTTCATTGGAAGTTACTTCTGTTAACTCTTCGAGATCTAGTCTCATTACAATGAGTTTATTCCGTTTAATACTCCAGTAATTGGGCCCTCTTAATGTTTGGGTTTTGAGTATTTTCATCTTATCTTGATTTTTACAGGTTATAACAGGAGCAAAAAGGCAATGTTTAATATATCAGTCTCTCGTTGCTTGGATAGAGGAAACTGTTCACCAAGAACATTTTGCAATTGTTATGGTCAACTTTTAACTGCTAACTACTAACTGCTAACTGATTGGCTGATTGTTTAGTAAATCGTAGCGATCGCCGTAATGCAATAAGTGCAATCTAATATTATGCATGCCAATGGGTTCTGTCCCTTGAACTTGGTCACGATTATTGCCAGACACCTGAGTTGCATCAACAATAGTAACTGTCCCACAACCTAAAACCCTAATAGTGCCGTCACTTTCGAACATGGCGCAAGTATCCTCATCTATCCCCACACCCAATAAATTGGGATGGGCAGAAATCGCACTCAAAAGCCTTGCCAGGCGATTCCGATTGTGAAAATGCTGATCGACTAAAACTTCGGGAATGATACCAAAACCAATTGCCATATCCACCAAGGCACGATTGGGGCATTCTCCACTGCCACCACCAGAAATCATTTGTGAACCCATAACCGCAGCGCCAGCACTAGTTCCGGCCAAAGCAATTTCTTTCTTTTTCACTCGCTCGATAATGAGATTCATCAGAGGAGTTTCTGCCAACAAGCCACAGAGCCTTAGTTGATCTCCACCAGTCATGAAAATACCAGTGCATTCTTCGACAAATTCTAGATATCTGCTGTCACTACCGCGATCGCGATCGCGCACATCTAAAACTTGAATATCTTTTACTCCCATAGACTGAAAAATCTGGAAATAACGTTCACCGATAATAGCTGGCTCGCGAGATGCTGAGGGAATAATTCCAATCTTGGCCTCAGGGCCACCAGAACGGTCACAAAATGTTTGGAGAATTTCTTTTCCATGTACTTTGTCTTCTGCTCCACCAATTACAAGAATCGCTGTTTTAGTTGCTTGTGGAGGGGCAGTGGCTTCAATCTGGTTGTCAATCTTGAGCATAGCTTGGCTTACTATCATCGGGATATTATAGATGCTTAGTGTGGTTGTTTTAAGGTTTTGTTTAGCTTTTAATCTTCCCAAATTGGCTTATCTTTGTCAAACATGGGAAGGCAGAGGGCAGGGGGCAGATGGCAGATGGCAGATGGCAATAATTTATTTATGATGAGAATAAGAGGAACTCCCAATCATAATCTGATCTCAGGTAATTTTTACACTTTCCTCAAATTAGTTTTACGGGGCAAGGACCATAGGGTTTTTATGACTGATTTACGCCTCCAGATTCCTCGATATAACGTTTATACCCATCCAGATATTATGGTAGTTAAAAACAAACTGGTTTTGCAGGATAATCGTAATGACACCGTTACAAATCCCTTAATGATTTGCGAAGATATTAGACTAAGTTAAATTTAAAAAGCATGCATTTTGATATTGTTACTCTGTTTCCAGATTTTTTTACTTCTCCTCTTCAATCAAGTTTACTTGGCAGAGCTTTAACTAATCAAATTGCCACTGTAAATTTAGTTAATCCTCGCGATTTTACGATAGATAAACATCACCGAGTTGATGATGAACCCTATGGTGGTGGTGTGGGGATGTTACTTAAACCCGAGCCAATTTTTGCTGCGGTAGAATCTTTGGCGATCGCGCCTCGGCGAGAAGTGATTCTAGTGACACCCCAAGGTGAACCTCTCAAGCAATCATTGCTACAAGACTTTGCGGTTAATTATGATCAATTAGTGATCATTTGTGGACATTACGAAGGCGTAGATGAGCGCATCCGCAGCCATTTAGTGACCAAGGAAATATCCTTGGGCGATTTTGTTTTGACCTGTGGCGAAATTCCTGCTTTAACCTTGATTAATGGGGTGGTGCGATTATTACCAGGCACTGTTGGCAAAGTAGAGTCTCTGAAAAAAGAAAGTTTTGAAACTAATTTATTGGATTATCCTCAATATACAAGACCTGCTAAATTCCGCGATTGGGAAGTGCCTGCTGTTTTGCGATCGGGAAATCATCAATTAATTGCCAAATGGCGACAACAACAACAATTACAAAGAACACGCGATCGCCGACCAGATCTTTTATGAGGTTTTAGGTGTTAGGTGTTAGGTGTTGGGTGTTGGGTAAATGGGGAAAGTCCTAGCTTAAAGCCCTACTTTCGGGAAATAATAGAAAAAAATTGGGAACTTAATCTGTTCAAATTTGATGAAAAAATCAGCAGCGAGATTGGGTATTGGTGGCCCTGTAGGCAGTGGCAAGACGGCGTTACTAGAATGTCTGGTTCCTTTGCTAATTAAAGAGGGATTGGAAGTTGCGATCGTCACCAACGATCTATTGACAACAGAAGATGCCGATCGCCTCAAGAATAAAGGAATCTTACCTCCAGAAAGAATTATTGGCGTCGAGACGGGAAGCTGTCCCCATACGGCAATTCGCGAAGATCCTAGTATGAACTTACTGGCAATTCAGGATCTAGAAATACTTTACCCGCAACTAGATCTAATCGCGATCGAAAGTGGTGGCGATAATTTAGCATCGACCTTTAGTTACGACTTGGTAGATGCTTATATTTTTGTGCTTGATGTTGGGGCAGGAGATGATATTCCTCGCAAAAATGGCCCTGGTTTTGTCCAGTCAGATTTAGCTGTAATCAATAAGATTGACATTGCACCTTATGTTGGAGCAGATTTAGAATTAATTCGTCGAGAAGCCCCGCTTTATCGTCAAGGAAAAGCGATCGCCTATACCAATTGCAAAACTGGAGAAGGTTTAGACAGCGTAATGCGTTTTATTTTAGAAAAGCTATTATTTGTAAGCTAAAATACTACGATGACTTTTACAAGAAATATCTAGAGCATTTATTTTAAGTCTAAAATTTCACCTGCAATTTTGATGCTAACCTATTCCAAAGAATCCGCTCAACTCGAAAAAGCTGCCCAAGAAGAACGCAAAAAGCAAGAGCGACTACGCGATGTTTTATTGTTATTGCAACAATTAGTCGAACGAGAAGAAATTACCCTAAAGCTAATTATTGACTGTCTTTATGATGTAGGGACGATCAATATTATCAATAAAAAATATCAGAATAGACCAACAAATCGTTTCCTCAAAGCGATCGCCCGGCTGTCGAAACCTGTCTTAAGAGCGGTAGCTTTGCGCTGGGTAAAAAAGAACTTACCGACCTTATTGACCGATTGGCTAGAAGGCAAAGTATCATTCAACGACGAGTAAAAACGTGATCGCGTTTCTCATGTTCATAAGATACATTTTGCTGTTACCTATTCCCGATTCCCGATTCCCGATTCCCGATTCCCTAAAGCATATCCTTATGTATCCCACTAATTAGACAAGCGCTATAACAATTTTATTCTAAAACATTTCTTAATTAAGATAAGTAACTACAATTAATAAAGATATATCAACTTTTACTGCTTAGTTTTAAAGAATATTCTATTTTCTAATATTAAGAGAAATTATTCTCATCTTGCTTGTTACAATCACCTCATAGGTTTCTATGACACAGCAAATGCATAGTTAACAATAGTTGAACTAGTGTCTATAGTGCGAAATAAGTGGTAAGTAATATGTGGTGTTTATTGATTTGTAGATTTGTTTAATTATTACTAACTCCTCGCTTATTTGGGCCTGGAATTGCTAGTTGAACTTTTCAGTTTATCTTTACAACAACGAAAATATAAGTTTGGAGGGTTGAATTATGAGAGGCGGAATGGTTTGGCATCCTGAAGAGGGAGATCAAAAAGTTAATCAATATCTCGATAGTACTAATCACGCACCCTATGCAGTGATTGCAAGCATAATGTTGATTGCAATATGTGCTTTTACTGGATTAGTTTTAATGGGTACTTTTTAAACTTTTTAATAAAAAATTATATAGATAAATCAGTGGTGGAAGTAAGTTGAAACTGCTGATTTTTTTTGTTTCTTTTCTTGTTCAATGCACCCTAACCCCAAAATACTCCCACCTTCGGGTCGGAAAGCACATCAAAAAATCTTCTTGCCCTAGAATATTAGCACCTCACCAAAAAGCAAGCTCTGAGCCAACCTAGCAATTACAAAACCTACCAGCAAGCAATATTAAGATGCAGAGATTATCTTTCGAGAAAAATCATATCTGGGCCAAGATCCTGCTCCTGGCCCACGAAAGTCAAACATCAAAACTGCTGAAATTAGTCCAAGAATATGAAAACATACTCTGCCGTTATCATCTGGTAGTCCCAGCTCAAATTGCTAGCCGACTACCTCAAAAACTCAAGTTATCGATTCAGCCCCTTGAGCTTAATCAGCTTGAAGCCGAAGTAGAATCGGAAAATATGCTAGCGGTGATCTTTCTCATCGACCCAACCCAGAACGATCTTTCAATTCCAGATGTCACGGACTTGTCTCGCATTTGTAGCTCTCGCAACATTCCTTTCGCCAGCAATCTAGCAACAGCCCATCCCATTATCAGATCTTTAGTCCCAACTCGGGTGGCTCATCTTATTTTTAATCCGATCGCTGGACAACGCAATGCCACAGAAGATTTATTGAAAATCCGGCAAATTCTCGCTCCCTGGTTACATCTTCACGTCCATCTGACAACCCGAGAGCTGGATGCTGACCAATTGGCACAACAGGCGATCACAGCTCAGCCAGACCTAATTATTGCCTCTGGGGGTGATGGTACGGTGTCCCTCGTTGCGAGTCAGATGATAGGCTCTAGCATTCCGTTAGGAATCATTCCTCGGGGGACGGCAAATGCCCTATCCCTGGCCCTGGGAATTCACACAACGATAGAGGGAGCATGCCAACTAATTATAGCTGGGACAACTCGTCGCTTGGATGCAGCCCATTGTAATCAGCATCTGATGACTTTATTGGCAGGAATCGGTTTTGAGGCAGAAACTGTCGGAAAAGCTACCCGAGAACTGAAAAACCAATGGGGAGTATTGGCTTATCTGATAGCAGGCTGGAAGCAAATGGGACAGCAAGAATTAATTACTACTGAGCTAGAGATTGAGGAAAAACTTTATCAATTTCAAGCCTTTGCGATTACGGTGGCCAATAGCGCGCCTCCCACGTCAGTTCTGGCCCAGGGGGTTGGAGAAGTAGTTTTTGATGATGGTTTGTTGGATATTACGATCATCACGGCCAAACAAGCTCTACAACCGACTATTACCAGTAAGCTACAAACAGCCAGATATTTAATGAATTTATACGGCTCGGCCCTCATCAGGACTAAAGCCGAGTTGCCCAACCTTTATCACTTCAGGGCAAAAAGCTTAAAGCTGACCACTTCATCCCCACAAAAAATCGTGGTAGATGGGGAAATGGTTGGCACTACTCCCCTAGAAGTGAGCTGTCTCCCAAATGCATTGACTGTTTTTGCTCCTGCGAAGCATGATCCTTCTAAGCTAGAAAATATAGCTAGTCTCTGGGTTAGGAAGGTATCTCCGAGTTTATCAGCCCTGATTGCTACTTTAGGATTAGGAGGAATCTTGGGAGTTCCGCTCTCTCTCTGGGGCATTATAGGAATCGCAACAACTCTACTACCTGCTAACACTGAAGCGATCGAGAACCAAATTATTTGGTACATCCAGCAGTGGATTCCTCCTTTTTTAGAACAAGTAATTATTTCCATTAGCATTCTCGGCAATGGAGAGGTAGTAATACCAGGCTTTTTTATTCTGATTAGCTTGCTTTTGTGGCAACGCAACTACTGGAAGACTGGAATGTTGCTCCTAGCTTTTTTCGGGGCTTGGATTATTAATCATGAGTTGATCTTACTTTTTAAGCAGACTCGACCCTATTTAAGACCATTGTTTACAAGTGATGGCGCCGCAAATATTCTCAGTAACAATTTTCTTCAGGGAACAGTGCTCTACGGGGCGATCGCCTATTTATTAACTCTGCGTTTTCCGCAAGTTACCCACTGGATTTACAGTGGCGCAATACTTCTCGTTGGAGCAATTGGTCTGAGTCGCATATCTTTAGGTATCCAGTGGCCCCTGGATGTTTTAGCTGGTTGGAGTGGAGGTTTTCTGTGGCTAAGCATTTGTATTATTTTACTGCGATTGAAAAACATTCGTAGCTCAGTTAAACAACGCCAAAAAACAATGATTATTCAGAGGTAATTATGGAGAGAAAAACTATCAAGAAAACCACAATTTGTTTTCAAACTGAAGTTGACTAATAGCTAGTTACTGGTAAAATGGGCTACAATATTTATGGTAAAAGTAACTATAATTTAACAACTGTTAACAATCAGGACCATTTGCGATCGTGTTTCTCTCTGCCCCTCCCAAACCCCAAAACAACCTTCCCCGCGACTTGTTCAAAGCAATATCCGAGCTAAAAAAAGAACTAAACGCCGTTGTACTAGCTCACTACTATCAAGACTCTGATATTCAGGATATTGCTGACTATATTGGGGATTCTCTCGGTTTGTCTCAACAAGCATCTAGTACCGATGCCGATGTAATTGTGTTTGCTGGGGTGCATTTCATGGCAGAAACCGCAAAGATTCTTAACCCTCACAAACTAGTATTACTACCCGATTTAGACGCTGGCTGTTCCCTCGCCGATAGCTGTCCTCCCGCAGAATTTAAAGCCTTCAAAGAAGCTCATCCTGGTCATATAGTTGTTTCCTATGTCAACTGTACTGCCGAGATCAAAGCCATGAGCGATATTATCTGCACCAGTTCCAACGCCGTTAAAATAGTTAAACAAATTCCTGAAGATCAACCAATTATCTTTGCCCCAGATCAGAATTTAGGTCGCTACGTCATGGAGCAAACAGGCAGAGATTTAGTATTGTGGCAGGGGAGCTGCATGGTACATGAAACCTTTTCCGAAAAGAAAATTGTCCAACTACAAGTAGAAAATCCTGAAGCTGAAGTTATTGCCCATCCCGAATGCGAATCTTCTGTGCTGCGTCATGCCAGCTATATTGGTTCGACCACTGCCCTACTAAAATATTCTCAAAATAGCGATATTAAAGATTTCATCGTTGCCACAGAGCCAGGAATCATTCATCAGATGGAAAAAGCGGCACCAAACAAGCATTTTATTCCCGCTCCACCAATCAATAACTGTGCTTGTAATGAATGTCCTCATATGCGCTTAAACACTTTGGAAAAGCTATATCTGGCAATGAAAAACAAAACTCCAGAAATTACCTTACCAGAGGATATCCGCGTTGCTGCCTTTGAGCCCATTCAAAGAATGTTGGAAATGTCCTGAGAAACATGAGTTCGATGAGTAAGTTCTGAATAAGGATTTGGGGATTTGGGGATTTGGGGAAAAGCCTATTACTTCGTTAATTTTGCTCCAATGGCAACAGCTCTACTTCCGAACCGTTAGGGTCAAAGAACATCGAGATCACATTCAAAGCAGAATAGCAACTAGGTAAGAAATTCTCCTTTGGCAGCGTTTTCTGCACCCGAAATCTCCTTAACCTCTCTTTTACTTGGCCTTGAGCTCCCACAATGAAAATCTCGCCCTGCCCTTGGCGACGAGCTGTTTTGATTTCAGCTTCAATCGTCATTGCAGCAGTTACTCCGACCAACGGCACATCACTCAAATCTAGAATTAAAGCGTCATAATTTTGCCCCATGTGAAAAGCGATAGTTCTTGCCGCACCATAGCTCATGGGGCCACTCATCTGAACTAAGATTACTTGCCCTAGATCTTGGCATTGCAGGAAAAGTTGTCGCTCTTGAGGTGTCAATAAGATTTTGGGATCTTCATCAGGATGAGTAACGGCTCTAACCTGGGCAACTTGAATGCTGGTTAGACGATGAATTGTCAAAATATTGGCCACAAAGGCTCCGACGACAACTGCTGTCACTAAATCTACAAATACAGTGAGGAAAAGAACACCATAGGTGACCAGGGCCGCTCGCATAGATACCTGACATACTCGCCACAAGAAGCCCCAGTCGATGATTTTAATACCTACTTGAATTAAAATACCAGCTAACACCGCATGGGGAATTTGCGCTGTGGTTTCTCCTGCCCATAGCACGATACACAACAAAATTAGGGCATGAAACATTCCTGATAGGGCTGTGCGTCCTCCTGCTTGCACATTGATTACCGTACGCATAGTTGCCCCCGCACCGGGCAGGCCACCAAACAATCCAGATAATAGATTGCCGATTCCTTGACCAATTAACTCTTGTTCGGAGTCATGGCGAGTACGGGTGATATTATCGGCAACCAAAGAGGTTAATAAAGAATCTATCGCCCCTAAAGTTGCTAGCATCAGACTATAGCTAACGATATCTCTCATCTGATTGAGATTCAGTCGGGGCAATTGTAATTGGGGAAAGCCCTGGGGAATCTCGCCAATGCGGGCAATATCACTATCGGGAAATACTAAAACTGAAATTAAGGTGCAAACAATCAGCGCGACCAGTGGTGAGGGTACAATTTTCGATAGTTTTCCCGACCAACCGAACACAATTGATAGAGTTAAAATGCCTAGCCCAGCGGCTACTGGATGAGGATTAGCTAAGGCTTCGGGTAATTGCTGTAGTCCCGCAATCACACTGCTTTGGCCTGGATGACCTAATAAAGGGGCAAGTTGCAGCGCCACAATGATGACCCCAATCCCCGACATAAAGCCAGAAATCACGGTATAGGGCATCAGGGTAATGAACTGCCCTAAGCGCAACATCCCGAATAAAATTTGGAATGCACCACTGAGCATCACAGCGGTAAATGCCATTGCGATACCACTTTCAGGATTCTCAGCGATTAACTTGCTAAACACAGTTGCCATGACCACAGTCATCGGGCCGGTTGGCCCAGACACCTGAGATGGTGTGCCACCGAACAAAGCAGCAAAGAAGCCTGTAAAGACAGCTCCATAAAGACCTGCGATCGCACCTGCCCCTGAAGCAACGCCAAATGCTAAAGCTAAGGGTAAAGCCACTATGGCAGCGGTTAGACCCCCGAATAGATCTCCCCTCAGATTATTAAACTGTAAGCGGCCAACAAGTTGCATAATATCTCAGTGACAAAGGGATTGAGCCGATGCAATATCAAATTAATTGCTCAGTCATTATAGCAATTAAGATAGTAAATAGAATTGCAAAGTCCCAAATTAGTTTAAATCCCCAACTTGAGAATATTATGTATAAAAAAGTACATTTTGCTTGGGAAAAAGACTAATGATCATAAACAAAATCTTATGCTTCGAACTAGTGTCGCTTCGCGGAAGTAATAAGTAATAAGTAATGAGTAATAAGTCTTGATAGATAGCTTATTTACGCCCGCGTTCACTAGTTGCAGAATTGGTGCCAGCATTGAGGTTGAGTATAGTCTAATAGCAGCTACCAGCAGCTGATTCCATTATCCAAGCTACTAGTTTTCGGAAAATACTACCCTTGGTGGAGTCAAGTTTTTTTAATATTTGTTTACAATGTAGGTGAAGTAATCAAAAGTAGTAATTATGGATCAGTTAATAAGCAATCTTTCTGTAGAGCAAAAGTTCAGCCACAGGGTATTTAGCGATCGCGTACAAGACTTATCCCAAAAACAGGCTCAAGACTTGCTAGTGCAGATGCACCAACAGATGTTGATTAAAGATAATCTCTATAGAGAACTATTTTTGAGCCAAGAAAAAGATATTGTGGACTCTTTGTTTGGGTCAAACAAGTAATTTTTCTTAAAGTTAATCAAGTTTTATAATATTTTCCACAAGCAGGCAAAGCTGGGAAATAGACGAGAGGTTTGCCCATTCTTCGCGATCAGCCAAAGGCTCTCGACAAGGATATAGAATAAAAAAGGAAACCCTTTCCGACAAAGAACGTGGTTTCCCAAAATTCAAAAATTCTGGTCATATCATAAATCATGACAGCCATATCTGACACAGATATTCAACAACTTAAAGAACTTATCAAGGATAGTTTTAGTCAATTAGATAGGAAAATTGACAATAAGTTTAATGAGTTGGATAGAAAAATTGATTCGGTTAAGGCTGAAATAAAACAAGAAATGGCTGAGTTTAAGGGAGAGATAAAACAAGAAATAGCTGAGGTTAAAGGCGATATAAAACAAGAAATATCTGAGGTTAGAGGCGATATAAAACAAGAAATATCTGAGGTTAAAGGCGATATAAAACAAGAAATAGCTGAGGTTAGAGGCGATGTGAAAACCATTGATGCTCGAATTAAAACTATCGAAACTTCAGTTCAGAAAATACCAGAAATCACTGAGAAATTTGGAGAGTTAAAGAATTGGCGACAGATAGCATTTATTATCATTGCAGCGATTGTTGGCTGGTACGCTAGAAGCGGCAAACTTTGAAGAGGAAATAACGATTTAATCTATTGAATAATTATGAGCTATCGCGATCGCATTACCATTGAACCAGATAAGCGAGGTGGGAAACCCTGTATTCGCCGGATGCGAATCACTGTTTATGATGTTTTGGGTCGGTTAGCTGCGGGTATGTCTCATGAGGAAATTTTAGATGATTTTCCTGAATTGACAGAAGAAGATATTCGGGCTTGTTTGGAATTTGCTGCTGATCGCGAACATCGTTTAGTTGCTTCGGTAGGTGTCGTTTGAAATTACTTTTCGACCAGAATTTAAGTCGTAAGTTGACAAAAGGTAGTTTAGCTGCGTTGTGGAAATGCCCCTACTAAACAAGTTGAAGTGATAATTCGCTCTGGAAAAGAGGCAATTCAAGAACTTTTAAATAATCCTAATCTTCATTGTTTGGAGTTGCATTAGTTGAGAAAAGGATTTTAACATTTAATTTTTCTCAGTGTTTCCTTTAGTAAAGAAGGGGTTGACAATGGCGATCGCCTCTTCACCAGACAGCAACCAAATCATCAATGAAATTCCCCACCCCAATGAATTAGTTATCTTTTCCATGATCTCAAAGAGGTTCAAGCTTACAGAATTAGAGTAGTTTTAGTGAATTCTTAGATAATACCTGATTATTCGCTATTAAACTTCTGCCCTCTGCCCTCTCTCTTGGTGCGCGTTCCCTAGCTCGGTCGGCGTTCCCTTGCGGATTAAAAATTCCGCGGGTTCCAACCGCCTGTAAAGGCGAGGGGTCGCACCGCTGCCTTCTGCCTTCGTTTAATGTAAACTAAAAAGAAAAAACTTTACTTAACTTAACAATATACGAAATGCAACTATTGGAAACTGCGCCCGCTATTGAAGGCAACTATTGGCAATGGCGAGGAAACTCAATTTACTATGTGCAGGCAGGAGAAAAAAAGACAAATCGACCGCCTTTACTCCTAGTTCACGGGTTTGGTGCCTCGACTGACCATTGGCGCAAAAATATCGCGCAACTTCAAGAAGAGTTTCAAGTTTGGGCAATTGATTTACTTGGCTTCGGGCGATCGGCAAAACCCAATCAAGAATATAGTGGGCAACTCTGGTGCGAGCAACTTCATGAGTTTATTACCGAAGTGATTGGGCAACCAACAGTTCTCGCTGGCAATTCTTTAGGTGGTTATGCGGCTCTTTGTGTCGCGGCAGAAAAACCTCAATCGGCTGCGGGGCTAATTTTACTTAATAGTGCGGGGCCTTTTAGCGACCAAGAACCCAAAGTTGAGCCCAAGGGAATTAAAAATATCATTGGGAAAGTAACTCGCCGAGTTTTATTACAGCCTTTGCCCAGTTACTTGTTGTTTCAGTATGTGCGGCGTCGTTCTGTAATTCGCAAAACTCTCAAGCAAGTTTATCTGGATCATAATGCAGTTAGCGATCGCCTGGTAGAAGATATTTATCGTCCTTCCTGCGACAAAGGAGCTCGACAAGTATTTGCAGCGGTGTTCAAATCGCCCCAAGGCAATAAGATTGATATTTTGCTGAATCAGATGAGCTGTCCTCTGTTAATGTTGTGGGGAGAAGGAGATCCTTGGATGAATACCAGGGAAAAAGGCGCGAAATTCCGTCAATATTATCCCCAGCTCACAGAATATTATCTTCAAGCTGGTCATTGCCCCCATGATGAAATTCCTGAGGAGATTAATAAATTGATCAAGTCTTGGGTCTTAGCAGAAACCATTAATGGATAAACAGTATAGTTCTCGAACAAAAAAGCGTTTTGGTCAACATTGGTTACAAAGTGATCGTGTGTTAGACCAAATTGCTAATGCTGCTGAGTTGAATAGTAGCGATCGCATTTTGGAAATTGGCCCAGGAACAGGAGTTTTAACTCGTCGGTTACTTGGCTCTGTCGATTCGGTCTTAGCTGTAGAAATAGATAAATATTTATGTAAAAAGTTAACCAAAAAATTTCAAGAATATCAAAATTTTTTGCTGTTACAAGGCGATTTTCTGGCTTTAGATATTCCAGAATTGGTGAAGCCTTTTCCTTTGTTTCAGAAGCAAACTAAAATTGTTGCCAATATTCCCTACAATATTACGGGATTGATATTAGAGAAATTATTGGGCAGTATTTCTCAGCCTAATACCAAAGACTACGAGTCTATTGTTTTATTGATTCAAAAAGAAGTTGGAGATCGCCTAACAGCAAATCCCAGTACTAAAGAATACGGTGCTTTATCTGTCAGAATTCAATATTTAGCGAGTTGCGAGAAAATTTGTGATGTGCCAGCAAAAGCCTTTTATCCACCACCAAAAGTAGATTCGGTAGTGGTAAGATTGCGGCCACATACGCTGAGTAATCCCGCAGAAAATGTTCGTCAGCTAGAGACTTTGGTGAAATTGGGATTTTCTAGTCGTCGTAAAATGTTGCGCAATAATTTGAAAAGTGTGATTGAAGTTGATGACTTAAATAATCTACTAGAAAAATTAGATATAAATCCTCAAAGTCGAGCTGAAGATTTAAGCTTAGAAAATTGGATTAGCTTAAGCAATAGCTTTCCCTGTGCGGAAGTAATAAGTAATAAGTAATTAGTTTCTAGTCTTTATTTTCGAGGTATTTTTTCCTTCTGCCCTCTGCCCTCTGCCCTCTGCCTTCACCCCGTCAGGGACTTTTGACTCATCTTTTCCTTTCCTTCCATGTATCCAGAATATCTTTAAAAATAGCCTCCTCCAGCCAGATTTTACTAACCACCGTTAGGGGCAAAGCAAGGATTAAACCCATAAGGCCAAAGGTTCTGGCAAAGAAAATTTGTGCTGTTAAGGTAACAGCAGGAAGCAGAGAAACCTGTCTAGCCATGACCGTAGGAGATAGCCAATAAGTTTCAAGATTCTGAATTATAAAATACCAAACCAATACGCCAATAATTTTCCAAGGTTCTTCTAAAATCGCGATCGATAAGGGAAAAATAACACTAGTAGCTGGGCCAATATTGGGAATAAAGTTGAGTACCCCGGCAATTAATGCGTGAACTAAAACTAACTTGACTTGCAAAAGAGCCAACCCAATTCCGCTAGAAATTCCAATAAATAGACAATTTATGGAAATACCCCGCAGCCAATTGCCTAATGCCGCTTCCGACTTGGACAAAATATCATCAGCACGTTTACGGTAAAAAGAAGGAAACAGAATCAAAAAAGCATTCCGATATCTTTGTGGGCTAAGCAACATCATGATAGTTAAAACAATTACCAAAAATAATTGCAAAAAAACTGTCAAAGAATCGGAAAAGACATCGAAAAACCCGCTTAGCAATTCGTGTAATGCAGGCAGTTGAGCTAATAATTCTTTTATTGTCGGGAAATTGGGAAAATAATCAGGCAGTTTAGCTTCGAGTATGGTTAATTGAAAATTGATTTTGCTCCAAACCCTCGGCAATTGTTCAATCAGTCTTTGTAACTGTTGACTGAAGGGTGGAACTACCAACCAGATGAACAAAGTGAGAAAAATTAGAACAGAGCTGATAGCGCAAAAAAGAGCCAATTGACGAGGTAGTCCTTTCCTTTGCAACCATTTGACTAAGCGATTCAGTGCCGTAGCTAAAACCACAGCAGTAAAAACTAATAGCAGTAGGGCATGAATTTGCCAGAGAACATATAGGGAAAGAATTAAACAAACAAAACCAAACCACTGACCAAGATTCATTTTTAACTGGGTTTTGCGATTACGCAGTACGAGGCTTCGCCTGACTGAGCATGATTCAGAAAAAGAATTATATTTACTAGAATACAGTCTCTGACTGAATAAAGGTCAGCAAAATTAGTTTTTAAACAGAGAATATTTCTGGCCCCTTTCCCAAGCAAGCGCGATCGGTTCATAATGAAGAAAGTGAACTTTATATTTCTTAACTTATGGCCAGGGACTTACGGGGATTTATTGAAATCTTAGAAGAGAGGGGACAACTCAAACGCATCAATGCTTTAGTAGATGGGGATTTGGAAATAGCAGAGATTTCTAATCGCATGCTCCAAGCCGGGGGCCCTGGATTGTTATTTGAGAATGTTAAAGGCTCACCTTTTCCTGTCGCAGTGAACTTGATGGGTACTGTAGAACGAATTTGTTGGGCAATGAATATGCAGCAACCCCAAGAGCTGGAAGAGTTGGGCAGTAAGCTCGCTATGCTGCAACAACCCAAACCACCCAAGAAAATTTCCCAAGCTGTAGATTTCGGGAAAGTTCTTTTTGATGTAGTCAAAGCCAAACCAGGAAGAGATTTTTTTCCAGCCTGCCAACAAGTAATGATTGAAGAAGAGGATTTAAATTTAAACAAAATTCCCATGATTCGTCCCTATGGGGGGGATGCGGGGAAAATTATTACTCTGGGATTAGTGATTACCAAAGATTGTGAAACTGGTACTCCGAATGTGGGGGTCTATCGTTTACAGTTGCAATCGAAGACTACCATGACTGTTCATTGGTTATCGGTCAGAGGTGGGGCGAGACATCTGCGCAAAGCTGCTGAAGCCGGGAAAAAATTAGAAATCGCGATCGCACTGGGAGTTGATCCCCTAATAATCATGGCGGCAGCAACCCCAATTCCTGTGGATTTGTCGGAATGGTTATTTGCTGGCTTGTATGGTGGCAGTGGAGTGAAACTTGCCAAATGTAAAACAGTAGATTTGGAAGTTCCGGCGGATTCGGAATTCGTTTTAGAAGGCACAATCACCCCAGGGGAAGTATTGCCGGATGGGCCGTTTGGTGATCATATGGGATATTATGGCGGCGTCGAAGATTCTCCTTTAGTGCGTTTCCATTGCATGACACATCGCAAAAAACCTGTGTATCTGACAACTTTTAGCGGTCGTCCGCCCAAAGAAGAAGCGATGATGGCGATCGCGCTTAACCGGATTTATACACCCATTTTGCGACAGCAAGTCTCAGAAATTGTCGATTTCTTCCTGCCCATGGAAGCCCTAAGTTACAAAGCAGCTATTATCTCGATTGATAAAGCCTATCCTGGACAGGCCAGAAGAGCTGCCCTCGCTTTTTGGAGTGCTCTACCCCAGTTTACCTATACTAAATTTGTCATTGTGGTGGATAAGGAGATTAATATTCGCGATCCTCGTCAGGTAGTTTGGGCAATTTCGTCTAAGGTTGATCCCGCTCGTGATGTCTTTATTCTCCCCGATACTCCTTTTGATACCCTCGATTTTGCCAGTGCCAAAATTGGTTTGGGGGGAAGAATGGGCATTGATGCCACCACCAAGATGACTCCGGAGACAACCCATGAATGGGGGGAACCGTTAGAATCTGATCCTGGAACCGCAGAGATGGTTTCTCGACGCTGGAAAGAATATGGCTTGGGAGATATTGATTTATCAGAGGTGAATGCTAATTTATTTGGCTACGACATGACATGAGGTGTGTTGCTTGGTAACCCCGTCGCTTTAGCGCGGGGAGGAAAAGCCGCTTAAACGGCTTAAGCCGTGAGTAAAGAGCATCTACAAATGATATAGATGTAGTTAAGTATCATTACCACCAGCGCGTTCCAGGTTCGCCTTTAAATGGTCCGACAATATCTTTGGTGATCCAGCCTCCATAATAATCTCCAGGTTGGGGTGTTACTAATTCATCGTTAACGTAACAAGCATCCATCAGACTGGCATAAAAACCATAGTATTCTTTAATCGGAATGAAGTTAGAACTAGGCTCGAAAAAACGCCAAGCACCATGAGTAACCTGTCGCTCACCCAGATTAATATTATAATAACCACACCAACCCTTCCATTCGCAAAAAGTTTTACGAGCTGTTGGAATTAGATATTCTAATTTGATATCTTCAGGAGGAAAGTAATAGGTAGGAGGATGACTCGTTTCTAAAACTCGCTTACCTTGTTTAGTGTCGGCAATAACAACATCATTAAAAATAACTCGAAGATGTTTATCTGTATCTTCTAAAACGGCAGGACGAGGATAATCCCAAACGGATTCTTGACCTGGTTGTGGTGGCATAGGAGTAGGCTTCATTGTTTATAATATTAGACTTCTATAATTGCTCTTTAATTTTACTAAATATCCAATCGGGAATAGCATGTTCAGTTATATAAACTCGATCATATTTTTGTTCTATTTCTTGCCAATTAATAGAATGATCAGATAATATCTCCTGTTTAAAGATATTTAGAGCTTTTCCCGATAAGCCCTTTTCTAAACATTTTTTCATCGCCAATCGACTTTCATCAACTTCGCCAATACATTCAAAAGGAGTATGCTTAGCTAAACCTAGCATTTGTCTAAAAATTGGTATTAAATCTTCATCGTCAAATAAATTTTTCTCAAATACTACATTTACAGATTGAGGCTCAAAAGCTGCCATTAAACCTAACCATACATAAGCACATTTAGGGCATTTTTTACACCAAGGTTTTTTGATATTGCAAGAATGAATTTTCGGTAATACTTCTGGATATTGACTAAGATTTTTGAAGATGCGAAAGTCATAAATCGGCTGTAAGATACTAAAATAAGTAAAATTGGCTAAAATATTATTTTGAATAAAATCATTTAATAACTTTTCTGCTTCATGACTTTTTCCCCATTGATGATTTACTTCTTTGCCAAGTTTTTCCCAGAAAAAATTTCCTCTATTAGCACTCTTTTCATGAGCCAAACTTAAATATCTGTAGCCCTCATTTAGCATTATAGGCAAGCATTCAAAGATAGAAACTGGTGTTTCTGGAACTGTGATTCCTGAATTTTTGGGAAAATATAACCCCAGTAAAGGATAGTCAATAAAGTCATCGTAAATAGAAATTTGATGTTTCTTAACAGGATTCACATATTCTAATACTTCAGAAATCAAATTATGTTGGAAATCTGCCTTCCCATAAATACTATGGGAGTATTGTATTGAGGCAAAGGGAAGATTTGCTTCTTCAAGCATTTTCAGGGCTACAATACTATCTTTTCCCCCACCACAGCCAGCAAGTACGGTAGAGTTATCTTGAGCTAGGTAGATGGGGTTACTTGCTCTTAAACTAACTCCTGGATAGACAATTTCAGGTCCAATGTATTCAGTTACGTTATTTTCATACCAATGTTGAGCAAACACTCCTTGATATATATTGGCAAATAACTCTAAAGCTGAATCACTTAAGTGTTCTGCGATAATACTAATATCATAGTATTTGGGAAATAGAGAACATAGTTTCATGCCCTCGAAGAAGGCAATATAGGCAGCGATTTGATTAATTACAGTTTCAGAATACTTGGTGGTAAGTAAACTAAAAGATACATCATGGTAAAAAACTTTAGTAGAAAAGTTGAAGTTATCTACACCATAAATAATATCTAAATGATGTTCATGAATGGTTAATTGATTAATTATAATAGTTTCAATCTTCATTATTCTTAGCTTGGTCAAATGGAGGCAGGAGTTGAAAGGCAGAAGGCGGGAAGTTGGAAGAGGTTTCTCACTACTCACAAAAATAATAGTTAATACTTAATACATGCGAATGTAAACAATTATGTTATGCAACTGATTCGCAACACAAAATATCTGTAAAATACCCTCAATAGTCTGATCAAATAATAAATTAAAGAGTTTTATTTGTCTAGCTTAATCTTTGATTGGTTTAAGTGGAGGGGAAATCAATGAAAAATTTTAAATTTAAAACTCAGGCAGTTGCGATCGCAATGCTGGCGAGTATGTTCTCCATTAGTTCGACGGTTGCCGAAAGCGATGGCTATGAGATCTGGGGTTCTGACCAATCAAACTCGGTTTCTAATGTCGATTCACGGGGCGTGAGCGGTAGTTGGCTCTGGATCTGGGACAGCAAAGATGTTGAGACACAGCTTAAAGATGGGGAAGCGGCCGAACCTATAGGTTGTGATGGAAAGAACATTGCTGGAGAAGGGCCTTGCAATCTTTACGATGTTTTCCCTTCAACCCTAATGGAAAATAGTTCTAGTGGCCCCACTGGTAAGAGTCTAAGTGAACTGTCGGGATTTGGACGTCTCCATGGAATGTTGAGCGATCCCCAAAACCTCTATATGAACGTCAATATATTTGCCCCTGATGGTGGTTATATTGGGATTATCGATGGCGAAACAAAAGAAGCAGTAGCTTTATTTAGGGTGACAGGAACCAATATTGGTCGTTCAGTGCATATGTCCTTCTGGAATAGTGATGGCAGTGCCTTATTAGTTGCCAATCTTCATGGAAAAGTGCTCGAACGTATTGACATCGAACGGGATGGCAATGGCAAAATCACCAGCGCCACGTTCAATCAGTCGGCATCCTTAGGAGTGGGCAAGGAAATGACGATTACCGATGAAGCAAAGGTTTATCTGGGGACCAATGGTCAGGGAAACCCTATGCTGGGAAATATCTCAGGTAGTTATGAAGAAGCTGATTTTGGCAACTTGACACCCAACGGTATCTGCAAAGAAAACGAATGCACTGATAATTCTAACGAGACACCTGCTGGTCGGGCGAATAACCTTATTATCTGTCCGATTACTTCCAATAATGACCATGCTTATATTACCTTTGGTGGTGGTGGTCTTTTGATTGCAGATATTAAAACCACTCCGATGCAGATTATTGCCGAATATGATAACAAAACCATTAACGGTGCCGGCTGTGGTGGAGTTCAAGTTGGCAATGAAATGTGGTTAAATGCAGGAGTTTCTGCCTCTAAAGCAGGTGCTACTCAGTCAACCTTTACCATGTACAGCATTGACGATTCTCAGTTGGGCAAAACCGCCAATGCTCTCAACACGCCTAGTCCCACGGTGATTTTCAAGGATTCGACGAATACGACAACCATTGGTAACGATGATGGCAACTCGAACGAGAATCTGACTGGACAGCTACCAGGTACCACTACTCGTCGTGATGCCCATGGTATGGCACGCACTTTGTCTGGTTCCCATATCCATAATGTCGATCGCATCCAAAATAATGTCGAGGTTTTTGATACCAAGACCCTGACACGCACTACCTATGACTTAACCTCGGCAGATGGTCAGGGTAACGGAGTGGGCCCCTGCGCTCAAGCTTCAGTTACAGATGACCCTAACCTGCCCCAAAATGATCCAGCGCCAGATCTAATCGAGAACACCCCAGATGGAAAATATCTTGTAGTTGCCTTACGCGGGCCAATTCCTGTCTCCGTTGCCCATGCAGCCCAAGGCAGTTGCCCTGGTGTTGGCATTATCGAGCTTCTCGATGGCGGAGCCTCTGGACGTTTGGTGGGTGTGCTGCGAACTACAAATATTGTTGACAATTCGCCAATGAGCGCACCAGGAGGTCACGAATATACAGGGAGTGAACATAGTGACATACATGGTGCATCAGTGCGCAAAAAATAGAGATGGGTTGGTCTATGATGGTAAAACTTGCTCCATGAATATCTTTCATGAGTGAGTTTTGGACCTTCAATTACTAAAATAATTTGCAATGTAATTGTGATGACAGAGTTTAATTGGATAGTAGCTTTGACTGGTGGGATATTGATTGGCCTGAGTGCCACTGTTTTACTTGCTTTTACTGGTCGGATTGCGGGGATCAGTGGCATTGTCAATGGAGCAATTCGATTTAAACAGCCAGTTCCTTGGCGTTGGTTCTTTATTTTGGGGATGCTACTAGGTGGTTTATTTTATAAAACTGTCCTATTTCCTGAATTGGCAATGTCATCATCTTTGACTCCCTGGCCAATGCTGCTGGGAGGTTTATTAGTTGGCTTTGGCACCAGAATGGGAAATGGTTGTACTAGTGGTCATGGAGTATGTGGTCTAGGTCGATTATCTTTCCGCTCCTTGATTGCAGTTATCACTTTTATGGCTACAGCTATCATTACAGTCTGGATTACTCATCACTTATTAGGGTTATGAAACAAAATTTGGTTGCCCTATTTTGCGGTCTGCTTTTTGGTTTGGGGTTAAGTCTCTCCCAGATGATTGATCGCGATCGCATTTTGGGGTTTTTAGACATTGCGGGGAATTGGGACTCGACCTTATTATTTGTCTTAGGTGGTGCGGTTGGCGTTACGGTGATAACTTTTCGTTTTGTTTTGCGTTTACGCCAGCCCATTGGGTCAGAAAAATTTTATTTGCCAACTAATACCACTGTTGATCGAGCTCTAATTATCGGCGCTGCCATATTTGGGATCGGTTGGGGAATTGCTGGATACTGCCCCGGCCCGGCAATTACTGCCTTGGTGATCGATCCAGCCAATCCAGCTCTTTTTTTAGCGGCTCTGATTATCGGCTCTTTTCTTAGTGACAGGATAAGTCTGTTAGACAAGCATAAGTAGCTTTTATACTATTTTTAGTACAGCTTCAATACAACTGTGCACCTTTAACATTTGCTGTTTTTTGGGCGTTAGCTCTTTCCCCACAAGTGCGGGGAGTTGGGAACATTTTGCCAGGGTTAGCCAGTCCTTTGCTGTTGAAAGCATTGCGAATATAACCCATAGTTTCGAGATCAATTTCGTTGAACATATAGGGCATATAGCAATTTTTATCTGACCCAATACCATGTTCTCCCGAAAGACTGCCGCCCGATTCCACACATAATTTGAGGATTTCTCCTCCCAGCTCTTCTACCTTGGCAAATTGCCCTGCTATTTTATTGTCATAAAGAATCAAAGGATGGAGGTTGCCATCCCCGGCGTGGAAGACATTTGCTATTTTAAAGCCATAGCGATCGCCTAAGACATTAATTTGTTGCAACACCGAAGCCAACTTGGTGCGGGGAATCACCCCATCCTGGACAAAATAATCGGGACTAATATTTCCTGCGGCGGCAAAAGCTGATTTTCTGCCCTTCCAAAGTTTCATCCGCGTCGCTTCATCATTGGCCCAAGTAATATTCCTTGCCCCATTATCGCGACAAATTTGAGCGGCTTTATGTTTATTGGATTTTACTTCTACGGCCAACCCATCCAATTCAATTAGCAAGATAGCTGCTGCATCAGTAGGGTAACAACCAGTCTTGACAGTTTTTTCCACAGCATTAATCGTGAAATTATCCATAATTTCCATGCCTGCCGGGATAATTCCCGCACTAATAATTCCGGCCACTGCCGCCCCAGATTCTTCGATGCTGGGAAAATCTGCTAGTACGGTACAGACTGCTTCCGGTCGTTTCAGAATCTTGAGAGTGACTTCGGTCGCAATACCCAAAGTTCCTTCGGAACCCACAAAAACCCCCGTCAGATCATATCCCGGCATTTCGGGAACCATGCCCCCAACATCGATAATAGAGCCATCTGCTACTACTAGTTTTAGACCTAAAACATGATTGGTCGTGACCCCATATTTAAGACAGTGAACTCCCCCTGAATTCTCGGCGACATTACCCCCAATGGAACAGATAATCTGACTGGAAGGATCGGGAGCATAATAAAATCCGGCACCACTGACGGTTTGAGTCACCCAATTGTTAATAATTCCTGGTTGTACAGTAATACGATGATTTTCCAGATCAATATCGAGAACCTGTTTCATCCTCGCTGTCACAATCAAAACACAATCTTCTATCGGTAGTGCTCCACCAGAAAGACCGGTTCCTGCGCCTCTAGCTACCCAGGGAATATCATTGTCGTGACAAATTTTGACTACTGCGGCCACTTCTTCTGTCGTGCGGGGCAAGACGGCAACTCCTGGGCGTTGACGATAGCTAGCTAAACCGTCACATTCATAGGTCAGTAATTCTTGTTTACGACGAACTACCCCATCTTTCCCAATGGCAGTTTCCAATTGCTTGATAATCGGTTGCAATTTATCGGTTTTAGGAGAGAGGAGGTTGCGAAGAATCATTTACTTATTAGTAGAGGTTGCCTTCTTCGATTCTACAATTTTTATTGATATTTCTTTTGCTCCTCAGTTATTTTCTGAAATTCAAGGCTCTAAGAAGTAACAATAAGTAATACTTTACGACTGTATTATGGACATTACTAGTAAATAGCGAATAGCCTTGAATGATTGTAAATCTATAGACATTAGATAGGGTTATTCTATCGAATGAGCCAATCAACTTCATGAGGTTTTTGCTTTCATTCCTTGATCTCAAACAATGTAATTTTTTACGATCTCGTAAGATTTTTTTTAAGGCGAGACTGCTAACGGCTTGGTACTTACTAGCATCAGCTTGTCTCCTCACTGGCTGTCGGGGCAATGCCTCTTCATCCACCCCTGGTGTTACCCCAAATACGATTCGCTTAGGTTCGGTATTAGTGCTTCAGGGACAAGATGAAGCCCTTGGCAATGGGATGCGTCTGGGACTCGAATCTGCTCTGGTGGGGGAAAAAGTGCAGGGGCGATCGCTAGAAATTACCTTCAAAAATGATTATTACGAACCAGCTAGTGCTCGCAAAGCAACGGAAGAATTACTCGAAGCCCAAGATATTTTTATTGCCCTCGGCAATGTCGGCACACCAACTGCCCAGGTAACACTACCAATTTTGGCACAGCAAAATATTCCTGCTGTGGGTTTTTTTACTGGGGCCAAACTATTACGAGAAGATGCAAGAGGGCCTATTGTAAATTATCGAGCTGGCTATGGTCAGGAAATCGCGGCTGTTGTCGAAATGGCGATCGCCGCAGGTGTGACTCCTGCTGAAATTTGTGCCTATGTCCAAAACGATGGTTACGGACTCGATGCCCTCGAAAATCTCAAGCAAATTCTGACCAAGCTCGGAGCCAGTCAGGATATTATCAAGCGCTACGAAAAGATTTTGTCAAGTAATGGCGATCGCAATAACCTGGGGCCTGTTGGGGTTTACACTCGCAATACTCCCTATAGCAGGCCAGGATATGACTCCTTAAAAAAATGGGAATCTGAGGGTGGAGTCGATTGTAAACTTGTAATAACCGCAGCTACTTATCGCAATTTGTCTTACTTTGTGGGAATGGCTCGCTCCGAAGGTGAAAATTGGCTGATTTCTGCTCTTTCATTTACCGGTGCCGATGAACTGCGCTGGGATCTCGAAGAATATAATTTACTCGATGGTGTGATCTTAACTCAAGTTGTTCCCTTATTAAGCGCCAACTTACCCATTGTTGAGGAGGCCAAAACTGCCCTCAAAGAAGAGTTTGGGGTGATTTCTTTAGAAGGTTATGTCCTAGGCAAAATGCTCCTGAAAATTATGAGAAATGTTCCTGGAGAAATAACCCGTGAAAATTTTCTCGCTGAGGTGTCCCAGTCAAAATTCGATCTGGGAGGAATTACCATTGACTTCACCGACGGAGATAACCAGGGATCTGATCTAGTGATCGTCTGCAAACTCACATCGGAAGGATTTTCTGCCATGAGTCTCGCCGATTTTACCTCCATTCTCCAGTAATTTACCGATTCGCCTATGACCTCTCCATCTAAGTCCTCTGACCAATCTGAGCATTTTGAAAGTTCTTCTCGGAATATGGAGCAACTATTCCAGAGCTTTGAGATAATTGCCGCTTTAGCAGAAGAAGAAGTCCGCCAGCAGAAAATTCGCGAGGCTTCTGTGGCATTTAAACTATCTGAGACCTCTTATCAGAAACAGTTGCAGAATTATCTTCGCAGTAAAGCAGATCTCACTGCGGAAGAAACCGTGTCTGCTCCTCCAGCGTCGGTATCTCCTTTGCTAAAGCCAGTTTCTCTTTTAGATGCTAAGGTCTCAGATTTTGTAGATTCACTCAAAGAAGTTTCCCTGGTAAAATTAGCAACTGTTTTGGGTGAAAGTGCGCTGCTATTTGCCATGGTGTCTTACATTGTGACTATACCCATACGTCAACAACAAAGAGTTCAGAAAGCTCGGGAAATTCTCCTCCAATCTAGCGATCGAGAATATGACGACTCACGGATTACGGCTCTTAATGCCCTTGATGCTCAATGTGCAGGAAATCCCGGCTTGGTTGCACCCAATGCCCATTTAGCCAACCTAGAAATTCTCGGCTGTCATCGCTGGTCTCTTCGCAATCTATTTAATCAAGATTCTTTCCGTTCTTGGGAACCGATGGATCTATCTTATTCTGTTTTAACAGGAGCCAATCTTAGTAACGCTCAGCTATCTGGCGCTAATCTTGAAGGTAGTGATCTGCGGGGCATAAATTTAAATAAGGCAAATCTCAGCGGCGTTAACCTTCGAGGAGCTAACCTTACAGATGCGGATTTGTCTCGGGCGAATCTCGTCAATGCAGATTTAGAAGGTGCTGTCTTAGATAACGCTAATCTCTATGGTGTTACAGCATCCCAAGCAAACTTTGCCAAGACAAGTTTAGTCAATGCCAAAGCTCTCTGGAGTCATTTTGAAGGAGCCAATTTTTATCGAGCAAGTCTGAAAAAAGCTAATTTTAATCGAGCAAGTCTGAATAATGCGGATTTTTATAAGGTCAATCTTGAAGATGCCTCCCTACGTTTTACAGACTTGCAGGGTCGTACGAGGTTTCTGGGGGCCCAGTTGGGAGGTGCTGATTTTTGGGGAGCGCAATGGGAGAATATCTTTCAAATTAAGCGAGGTCAAGACTGGCAATCAACGATATTAGCTCCTAAATGGGAGAAAAAAGTAACCTTGGGAATGCTAGCCGCATTACGCATTGGTTTAATTAAGCCTCGGGAAAAGAGTAGCTTATTTAAAGCTTATGAGCTGGGGATGCGTCGAGCTGCCAATCGACGAGTCGATATTTGGGGCTTTGATTCTCAAGAAGGTGTTGCGGGGGAAGCGGCAACTATTGACCAGATGATTGAGCTAGGAATGGATGCGGTGATCCTTCGTCCCAATGATCCGGTCGGTTCTTTGCCTGCTCTTAAAAAAGCCAGCGAAGCTGGGCTGGTAATTATCACTGTTGACTCTTGTCTAGAGCGAGAAGTAGCAGAAGATGTGGCGATCGCCTGTTTTGATACAGATAGTGAAAAGATGGGCTATGATTCTGGCATCTATTTGACTAAATGGGTGCAAAAGAATATCGTCCCTCGGCAAACTTCCAAAGCAGAACCAATTCATATCGCACTAGTAGATGGGGCTGTTTATGATCGCAACTATCCCTATCTTCAGGGGATTTTAGCCGCCATAGATAAATCCGGTTTATCCTGGAAAACCCTAGCTTCAGTGGGGGTCACAGATCACTATGATACGGACAAGGTCATAGAGATTTTGGAGGCCTATCCCGACATCCAAATTTTGTGGGGAGGCTCTAATCTAGCAACCAGAGTGGCAGTTGAAGCAGTAGAAATACTTGGTCTTGAGGAGGAAGTTGCCGTATTTGGCATTCTCGATCTTTCCCGAGAACAGGCGGAGCGGCTGTTGGATTCAAGCAACCCCCTCCAGTCGATTATTGATCAATCGGGAGTTCAGACGGGCAAACAGGCCACGGAAAGAGCGATCGCTGTTTTACGTGGAGAAATAGCCGGTGAGGTCTACGAGGAACATATAGTTGAACATAGGCTGCTTACTCAGGATGATACAGAACAGGTACGGCAACTTCTGAATGAAGCTGGTAGCCTTTAAATTAAAAGTATTAATAAAATGCAAAGCATCAACCCATTTGCTATACTAAAACGAGATTAGAAAAAAATACTATAGATGGAACAAATCACCCTCGATCAATTTGGTTGTGTCGAAATTCCTGAAAAAATACGTCAACAATTGGGGATTAACCATGAAACCAAGTTGTCCTTAAAAGTGGAGAATGGTCAACTTATTATTAAGCCCTTAAAATCAGAACTAGAAACCTACTATGAAGATGGAATACTAGTCTTCAAAGCTGAACCAATAGGCAATGCAACAACAATCATTGATGAGTTAAGAACAGAAAGAACTAACGAATTAACATCGTGATAAAGACTTTATTTGATACGAGTGTTTTAGTCGCTGCACTATGGACTAATCACCCCAAACATTCAGCTTGTCTTTCACTATTGAAAAAAGTTAAATCTGGAAATCTTAAGGGAATAATTTGCACTCACACTTTAGCAGAGCTCTATTCCGTTTTGACACGCCTTCCTCTAAAAACTACTGTTTCGCCCCAACTTGCACAACAATTAATAAGAGAAAATTTGGCAGAATTTGAAGTGATTTCTCTCTCTGCTGAAGATTATCAAACTGTCATTAATAAAATGGTAACTTTGAATTTAACAGGAGGAGCGATTTATGATGCTTTGATCACTCAAGTTGTTTTTAAAGCAGAGATAGATCAGTTATTCACTTTAAATCCTAAACATTTCATGCGTCTTGGAGAAGAAATATCACAATTAGTGAAAGTCCCAACATAAAATTAAATTGATTAAGCTGGTAGCTTGTAGTTGTTATCCGTTCAACAATGAAAGTTAAATTAGAGCTTCAAAGGCGACTCCTTCTTCAAGATAAGTATTAGCATATTCAGTCCGAATGACCTCCGCCTCTGTGCCTGTGGCATAAAGATAATTATTAGGACTATTGAGATCGCGGAAACGGTAAAATTCTGTCCCGGCTCCTGCTCCAACACCATAGACAGAGAAAGCCCAACCTTCATAGGTAAAGACATTTGCCAAATTGGGATCATCATTAATGCTATGACGCTCGGCTTCGCCTACATAAAGATAGATTCCGCGATCGCTACGGAAACGATATAAATCAATCAAATCCTCATGGGGTTCGTCAGATACCTTGAAAGCATAACCTTCTTCGACAAAAGTATCGGCATAATTCTCGCGGAGATTCTCGGATTCGGTGTTTCCTACATATAAATAAGAGGATTGACCATCAACAGTTTGGCGAAAACGGAAAATATCAGTATCAAAATCAGGG
Source organism: Xenococcus sp. PCC 7305 (assembly GCF_000332055.1). GTDB lineage: Bacteria > Cyanobacteriota > Cyanobacteriia > Cyanobacteriales > Xenococcaceae > Xenococcus. Next base: position 68,790 of record NZ_ALVZ01000224.1, read on the forward strand.
GCAGATTCTTCAGGCAAAAAGAAGACATTATCTTGAATAACTGTTGTGTCAGTATTCCTGAGAATGATATCTGAAAGACTAGTCTCCTCAATCTCGGTTATTTCCGTAGCAGAAAACTGATTTTCATAGTAAAAGCGATCGCCTTCTCGCAAAGCAATAAACTGTTGTAATAATACAGTCTGTATAGTTTCTCCCACTGACGAACCAGGAAGATGATCCTCGGCCAATAATCCGACAAAAGCATCGATATTATCAATATCTGTATAGAGAGATTCTAATTGATGTTGCAGTTCTTCATTGGAGGTAATCTCATCAAAACTATGAACTGGCTCCAGCCCAAAAGCCTCCCGAATCGTATTATAGTCAGCGAGACCATGTAGTCTACCTCTTTGCAAATTAATGGCAAATAAATCTCTCCCGATCGCATCGGGGCCAAAACGGAATAGTAAATTACGGACATCGTCAATGATTTGAGTATCCACGTTCTGACTCACAGAAGAGGCCACACCACGAAGAATAGGATCGATTCCTGCTTCTTGAACAACATCTGCAGAACGGAAAAAGACTTCTGAGAGGGTAAGATTACCTGCTTCGATAACCTCTCCTTGGGTATCCAAGCGAGGAATTACTGTACTAAGTTGACTATGTCCAAAACGAAAAGCAGCAGAGGCAAAAGTCCGACTAATATTAGGATTGATGCTAGAGTCATAGCCGCTATAGTCAGGAACGGCATCTTCTCCCAGTAAAGATGGTAAGTATTCGTTGTAAATAACAGACTGGTATTGGGCAATATTAATGCTGCGCGCTCTTTGGTAGATTTGTTCGTCATTCCAGTCGGGATGAGCATCATCTAAAAGCTCTGCTAAGCGATTATGCTCTCTCACAAACAGAGTATGCATCGCAACAAGAACAGAGTTTTCATTAGAACGGATATCCCCAGCGACAAATAAACTTGTGGGATCGCCACCTCTAGGGTCATCATTGTCAATCGAACCGTCATTGAAGGGTAATAAATCACCTTCGCTTACTTTAAGCTCTCCGTTCTCAAAGGTTCTTAAAAAATTAGCTCTGTGAGTATCCGAACCATAAATATTAGAGCCATCAATCCAAGAAGTAATATTGTTAGGCAAAAGGCGATAGTTGTCGGGAGAAGTTCCCGTACCGGGAATAAATGCCGAATCTGTTATGGGTATGATGACGGTTCCGGTTTCTTGAGGATCGAGCCAAGGATCTCCTGGGGAGACGGGAATATTGACAGCAATTCCTGCGGCTTCTAGTTCTTCGTTGGAGCCCTCTGGGACTAAGTCCAAGTCATGATCGACAAATTGGCCAAAAGCCCAAATAAAGTTGCTCAAGTTGCGATCGCTCGCGACATCACCTACTTGTAAGGCAACCGCATTACTAATAGTGCGAGGATTGGGGCGATCGCCACCTGATGGAGTAGAATAACCATTGCTATAGTCGGTATTTGCAATATCTAAAAGGGGAGTTCCCGCAGAACCATAATCAAAATGTTGTAGATTATTCCCTATCCCATCGATGGAGCGAACTACAAAATTTTCTGAGTCAAACGGATTATTATCAATAAGGTTATTAGTCATAATATTTTCTTTTTAGATTATAAATTCTCCAAGAAAGTTATTATCTTATTGACTTCCTCCATTTTTTAAACTGTCTTGTTTTAAGTTTTCCAACTAATATAAAAATATTTAAATATTTTTTGTGTTTCGGAAGAGATAATAAGAATCTTGAGTATTTAGTCGATTTATAATATATTTACGACCATAACCGAAAAAAGTTCAGAAGCTATCCTTAAACTTCTGAACCCAAGCAATTTTTATATTGTAGCCATTAAAAATTTACATTTTAATTAATTAAAACCTAAAAAGCTTTATTTATTATCTTTCCTCCATGGGAACATAAAGAGCATTATGTTCTCCTGTGTAAACTTGAGTTGGACGAAAAATACGGTTTACTCCTATTTGTTCTTTCCAATGGGCCAACCAACCAGCGACCCGGGAGATAGCAAAAATAGGAGTAAATAAATCGCTGGGAATACCTAGCTTGCGATACACTAACCCAGAATAGAAGTCCACATTAGGATAAATTCCTTTGGCTCCCAATTCACCTTCTACTACTTTTTCTAGTTCTAAAGCAATTTCATAGTAGCGATCGCTCTCAGTGTCTTTAAATAATTCTTCGGCTAGTTCTTGCAAGGTAGTTGCCCGAGGATCTTTGACCTTGTACACACGATGGCCAAAACCCATAATCTTTTGCTTATTTGCGATCCTCTCTTCTACATAGGAACGAACATTTTCCACTGCACCAATTTCTTCTAACATCACCAACACTTCTTCATTTGCTCCTCCATGAAGCGGCCCCGCTAGAGTACCAACCGCAGAAGCAATCACCGCATAGGGATCGGTTAAGGTAGAAGCTGTTACCATGGCAGAGAAAGTAGAAGCATTAATCGTATGCTCGGCATGCAAAGTTAGACATACATCAAAAATCCTTGCAGCCAAAGGATCAGGAACTCGTTCGGTCAGCATATAAAGGAAATTGGACGCGTAATCAAGTTCATCATTAGGTTGAATCGGATCATTCCCTTTCCTCATTTGATTAAATGCGGCAACCATTGTGGGAATTTTAGCCAGAATCCGAACTACTGCCTTTCTAATATATGCCGGGTCATCAAGAGCACGACGAGAATAAAATAATCCCAAAGCTGCAGCGGAGGTTTGCAAAGCATCCATAGGATGTCCAGTCTCGGGAAAGCATTTCATCATATCTCGAATCCGATATTTAATCCGACGATGATATAAAATCTCTTTTTGAAATCCTTTTAGTTCTTCTTGATTAGGTAATCTCCCCCAAATCAATAGGTATGCAGTTTCTAAAAAAGACCCCTTAGCAGTAAGCTCTTCTATTCTAATACCGCGATATTCCAGGATGCCGCGATTACCATCTACATGAGAAATGCTAGATTTTGTCGCAGGAATCCCTTCTAAACCAGGTTTATATTCACAAAAAAACGTCGTTGTCATAAGTATTTTCTATTCTCACGCAAAAGTATTGTATTTATTTGGTCTATTTTTTTGCATTTGATTTTCCCTAATGCCCTATCTCCCTAATGCCCCATCTCCCTAATTTCCAATCTCCCTAATTACCCATTATTTTAGAGTTTTTCTGGGGACAAAACAGCCCTGGGATATTTTAACGTCAATCTTAGATCTTATTGGCATCCAAGACTGTATCTTGTGGACACTCCCGTCACGGGATTCACTCCTGCGGCTCTTTGGCAAAGAACATAGGTTTGATAGCGATCAATAATTGCTCCAGAAAAATCAGCCCCGGTAATATCTGTATTGTAGAAGTTGGTACTAGTAGCGATTATATCCTGCAAAATCGCATTAGACAAATTTGAGTTACTCAAATCAACCCTATCCATAAAAGAGTTAGTTAAATCGACTCCTGACAGATTTGTATCAGTAAAAATTGCCTTGGTCAAGATAGAATTGCTTAAATCAGAACCTTCAAAATTACTTCCCCGAACATCCGCCGCAGCAAATACTCCCCCCGAGAAATCCCGATGGGATAAATCTTCATTTCTCAGTTCACTATAAGTGTAATTTACCGAATTATCCTGGGCAATAGCTGGTTTTGCGATTCCTAGAGTCCCGATACTGACAACTAAAAATAGCATCAGAGTTAATCCTAATTTCAGCAATTTATTGCCCATCATGTCACCGTCCATAATATTGAAGAATGCTAGAGTTATAAAGCATTTTATAACTTTAGGGCGTCTATCATCGTTGGGGTTATCGTTTTTTGGGATTTGCTGAAGATCCAATCTGGACAACTTGTTTCCAACATTTCCCTTAATTTTGCCAAGTTTTGTCATAATTATCCTTGACCAACTTAAAGCGATCGCAAAACCCAGGCTATTGAGCTTAGAGCTCAGAACCAATAGCTGTTTAAAATACCGATGTTTTTATAAAGGCTTCATCAAGTTTTGGGTCTTTATAATATTTACTTGAAGATTGTATCGATAAATTTACATAACAAAATCTTCGTACTATACTTTGCATAAGCCTTAATTGAAAATTTTAAACTATAGGTTATAAAAAAAAAGAATCAAACACTATGAGTCTAGGCTTTCATTAAAGAGTAATGCCTGGAAAGATTGAGGTAATAAAAAACAATAGAAAAAGCAATCTCTTAGTCCCCTTAAATTTCATAAAAATGCAAAAATTTACTAAAAAAGTTCATAAATTTCAAGGCCAACCCCGTCATCGTAGCTCGAAACGCCAAGAGCTAGAAGTGGGTTTTTTCCTAGTTTCGGCGATCGCAGCTGTGATAGTGGCAATAGCTTATGGCATTTTAATCCCTTTTCGCGAATCAACTATTGGGACTTTATTATATGAGCGAGGATTTACGCAAATCATTGTTATGATTCTCGCGGCAATGGTAGTCGCCACAACGGTCTTAAAATTTCTGAAATTGAAGCCGGAATATCGCTCCCTAACTAAACTTTGGATTGCTGAACATATTCCCTTAGAAAATCCTGGGGCGCCAGAAGTCCTCAATCTTCAAGAGAGATTGGCAGCTGATGGCAGTTTGATTGCAACTCGTTGTAGTCGTGTGTTGGACTCTTATATCAAATCTGGCGATCGCAATAAAGCTACGGAATTTGCCCTTGATGACTCATCTTTTTATCAAAGCGCGTCCGAATCGTCTTATTCAGTGCCAAGAATTTTAGTTTGGGCAATTCCTTTATTAGGTTTTATTGGAACAGTAGTTGGTATTAGTAAAGCTGTTAATGGTTTTTCTGGATTTCTTCAAGATGCGGGGGATGTTGAACAAATTAAAGAGGGAATTGGGACCGTTACAGGTGGCTTGGCTGTGGCATTTGACACTACTCTTTTGGCTTTATTGCTTAGTGTTTTAGTGATGATTCCTCTTGTATTAATCGAACGTTACGAATCTCGTTTATTACTGGGTATTGATATTTTTATCAACGATAAGCTGCTGCCCAGATTAAGAGAAAAGAATCAAAATGTTAACGAAGAGATGATTTCTCATATGGTGGGTGAAGCTATTAACCAACATTTTCCCAATCCTGAAAAATTAATCGCGCCAGCTCATTCCTATGCTGAAAGAGCAGCGAATTCTTTAGCGGAAGGATTTTTAAAAGAAATTGGCAAAGTGCAAGATGTGAGTTCGCAAGTCATCTCCCAAGTGGACGAAGTGAGAGCCCTGGCAAATAAAGATCGTCAAGAATTCATGACGTTTTTCGCTCAACAGCAACAGGTAAACCAACAGGCAATTACACAAATAAAAACAGTTGTCGAGGAGATTAAAAATAAAAATTATGCGATGTCTAATGGCCTTAATGCTCAGGCCAAAGCAATAACTGAAAAGCTGGAAAAAGCTGCCCAAGCTTTCGAAAAAAATATTGTGTCTTTAGATAAAACTGCGAGTAAAATTGTCAGTTCTCAAAAATCACCATCAGGAACAAATAACAGTTTGCTTACCTCAGATAGTCCTTCAGAGTTAACAAAAGTTCTAGAAGGCATTCAACAGCGACTTGCTCTATTGGAGAAAGAACAGATTCAGGGAAGTAGAAATGGCAACTCATGAATGTGATGAGTAGATAGTTCGTTTATTTGACCCATAAAAATTATTTAAAGAAGTAAACTGATGCGTAGGCGTAGTGTTTCTCGACAAACAACAGAAGTCGAGTTATTTCCCTTTCTTTCTATATTGGCTTGTACTATTGGTACTCTAATTCTTTTAATTATTGTCTTGACAACGCAAGCTTTAAATAAACAAGAAGTAACGATTGTTGCTACAACTGAAGGAGAAAATGGAGTTAATAAAAGTAAAAATCCCCGATATATTGAATGCAAAGCTGATGGGGTTGTCCTTTATCCTGGAGAAGAATTCGTCCCTCAGTCGCAGTTAAATAATCCCAATTCCGCCATGACTAAACTGATTGCTCAAGTTCAGGAGAATCGCGATCGCGAATATCTGATTGTTGCTGTCAGATCTAATGGTATTGATACGTTCAATCTGGTAAGAAACCTTGTAGAAGGGGCAAAAATTGATATTGGGTATGAACCCATTGATGCGAATTGGCAACTAAAAGTTCCTGAGTAATTTGATAATTAATTTTTAATGTTTGAGATGAAGAATCATGAGAACTAGAAGAAGACGTCATAATTCCAAGCCCGGCCAAAATTTAGATTCTTTTCTGGATATTTTGACTAATACAGTTGGGGTGTTAATGTTTATTAGCCTCTTTGTAACTCTCATTGCTGTAGAAGCTGACTCTATTGTCAAAACTCCTTTAGCTTCAGAAACTAAAAAGACAGCTCGCTTTTTTGAAATTCGCGAGAATAAAGTTACTTACCTGAATGATCAGCAGGTGGGAGAAGCAATGGATACGGTGGTGGGAAATTTACCTTCTTGTAACAAACCCGATTTTGATCTCGACACAGAGAGCGCATCATATTTGTCAGGAATGCAATTCTATAAGTCTTGTGTGCAAAACCGAGCCAATCGTCTCATCAATTTTCGCACGCAGACGGAATTTTATGATGTAACAATGGTAGACGCCCGAAGTTTCACAATGCGTTACGACCCGATTCCTAATAAATTAGGGGAAAATCCCGAAGAATTTAATCTTGCTGATTCCAAATTCAATCAGGTATTGGCCGAGTTAGATCCCCAGAAGGATTATTTGGCTTTTATCGTTCGTCCTGACAGTTTTTCTTCCTTCCGAGCGGCGAGGGAACAAGCTTGGGGCCAAAATTTTCAGGTGGGCTGGGAACCTCATAAAACAGAAGCTCCTATTGTTTTTGGTTCTGGAGGAAGAGCGATCGGAGTACAGTAGAGATTGAGTAATAAGTAATAAGTAATAAGTAACAAGTAATAAGTAACAAGTAATAAGTAACAAGTCATGAGGGTATTTGCTAATTTCGTTAGTTCTTTGATCTCGGCTATCTGGGTAAGTGCGATCGCGATTTTTTCGATCCAGAACATTCAATTAGTGTCAGTTAAATTCGTTTTTTGGCAATCAATCCAAATTCCGGTGGGGGTATTACTCGCTATTTGTGCAGGCATTGGAATGATTTTAGGGGCTTTCTTGCCTTTATTATGGCCAAGAAATAAAGTCGATTATTAGTGTAATAATTTGAAATCAGCCTTGAACAATTTGTTTTACTGTCGTAAAAGTCTCTAAACCAATTAATCCTTGACGATATCCCTTTTGGTTGGACATGCCTAAGAAAACTCCTTCACCACAATTAGGATTACGACAAAAACGGGGAGAAGTATTAACGTAAATTAGAGCACCGTCGATATTTTGCGCAAACTTACGACTTTCCTCATAAGATTCGGTGGCCAAACAATTTGCATGACCACTGCTGTAGCGATTAATCCAAGAGATTGCATTTGGCAAAGTATCTATATATTTAAAAGCAACTACTCGCTTCAGATAAAACTGTCGCCACTCAGCAGATTTCATAGGTTGTAAATATTCAGGAAAATCTTCAACCAATTGTGCTTCTCCTCGTAGTTGAAAATTTTGCTCCTGAAGACTACTGAAAAGAGATGTTAATAATGAAGACTTAACATTCTTATGAACTAAAACTTTTTCGATCGCATTGACAGCATCTGGTTCTCCTCGATGGCTATCAATAATCATCTGGCGCACTAGCTCCAAATCAGCTGTCGATGACCAATAGAGATAACAATTACCAATAGCAGTCCGCAATACTGGAGCGGTAGCTTGTTCTGTGACCTTGCGAACTAGGCTGGGACGACCATAGGGAATAATCAAATCTAAATAACGGTCTTGTGTCACTAATTCTTGAATCGAAGATTCGCCATCAGGGGAAATATTATTGATACAATCAGGAGGTAAATCGAGCTCAGCTAAGGCATGATGAATTATGTTAGTTGTAGCCTGATTGGAATTAGCAGCAGTGCTACTGCCTCTCAGTATCAGACCATTTCCTGTGGCAATACACATTCCTGCTGCGATTAACGCCAACTCGGGAAAAGCCTCATAAACTAAGGCGATCGTCCCCAATGGTCTTAATTGACTATAGGTTTGACAGGGTTCTAACTGATAAGTTGCTTTGATAAGTTTTTTCGTGGGATCTGCCGACTGAGTTAGTTGCTTTAACAACCCAACTGTTGCTTCCAAGCGTTCGGGTGTTAGCTTTAGCCATTCCACTACCAATTCGGAAACTGCCATTTCGCGACTAATCTCAAGATCTAAAGTGTTGGCTTCCAATACTTGATCAAAACTAGTTTCTAGCATCTGTGCTAGTAGCATGATAACCCTTCTGCGGGTTGAACCAGAAGCCATAGCCAACTGATGAGCAGCTCCTCTTGTTTGTTGGAGAGCAGTTAATATCAAGTTTGAAGAACTATCCATCTTTTTATGTTCTATGTCGATAGGCTATCCAAAGCATTAATCCCACGAATATCATTAGTACAAAGCAGACTATTACGCCTAGCATCATACTAGTCAAAGGAACTCGCTGCAACAATAGGGACAAAAATATTGCCATCAGCATCGGGAACAAAACCATTGTAATCAATAAAGCAGATAGAGTATTTGGGGTTAGTCCTTTATAAAGATTAGACCAACTAGAACCATTCCAATACCAAGCTTTTGTATGTTCAAAAGAAGATAATTGTTCGATTATTTGATAGTTATCTTTAACTACAAAAATTTTCTGGCAGCGATCGCAACCCAGGGCTTCTGTTAAGAAAATAAGATTTAAAGAACCTTTCCGACAAGAAGGGCAAGGGTAATTTTTTTGTAGATCAATTTTACGTATTCTGCGAGGTAGCACTTAATATAATTGAATAAAAATCCAGGATTTAAATATACTAATACTAATATACGCTTGATGTGAATTATTTATGTTAGCTTGGTTACTCTTTTTTGACTCTCGGCCTTTTGATTAATCTATAGTTAGGGGGACGTATTTTATTCTATCCCCCTATTTTCTGAAGGCAATTGAGAATTTTGCCCGTAGTGGGTTTCACTTTGGCTTACTCTTCTGTTGTCATTTCTTCTGTCTCACCCTCATCGGAAAGAGAAAGTTTGGCAGGAGCTACAATTGAAAATAATGTTTGTTCCGCATCATCAAGCACAGTAACACCTTCAGGCAGCACGACATCTCCTACCGTAAGATTGGTGCCGATCTCGAAGTTACTAACATCAACATCAATATGTTCGGGAATCTTATTTGCCGCACAGCTAATGTGTAATTCAGTAAAGATCTGCTCTAAAATGCCACCTTGCTTAATGCCTTTAGCTTCTCCTAGTAACTTAATAGGCACAACTAAGTTTAATTTTTTATCGCCAGCTGCTGAGAAAAAGCTAAGGTGATAAAGAGTTCTTTTCCAAGGATGAGCTTGAACTTCACGAATAATCGCTTTGCCACTCCAAGGGATATCAGGAATGTTTAGATCAACCAATGTGTTGTTAACAGCTGCTTTTTTTAGTAAAGTTTGAGCTTCTTTAGCATTCATCGTCAAGGAGATAGATTCTGCTCCTTTGTGGCCGTATAAAGCAGCAGGAATTAGGCCTTCGCGACGTAAAGCCCTAGATTTACTACCGACCGTTCTTGTTTTACATTCAACAGTAAGAGACATAATTTTTTTACTCAGTGGTTATTGAATTAGGTTTTGGGTTTTATAGTTTAAGCGCTTACTGGTACACCGTCCGCGCCGAGCAAAGCTCTTTTGGGGCCATGAATGGGATCTTCGACAATAATGGTCTGATTACGACCAGGGCCTAAAGAAACAATGGCGATGGGGACTTCCATCAACTCGGCTAAAAACTTAAGATAGTTTAAAGCTTGGGGAGGCAGTTCCTCTAGAGACTGACAATGGGTCGTATCTTGTTGCCATCCTGGAAGAGTTTGATAAACAGGTTGACAATCAGCAAAATCACTAGCATTGCTGGGAAAATGATTGCAAGTTTCCCCATTAATTTCATAGGCAGTACAAACTTTAATCTCTGCAAGTTCATCTAGAACATCCAGCTTGGTAATTGCTAGACAGTCTAGGCCGTTAATACGTACTGCATAACGACCAATCACGGCATCAAACCAACCACAACGACGCTTCCGCCCAGTGGTTGTTCCAAATTCAGCTCCGCGATTGCCCAACTGCTCACCAACATCTCCTGACAATTCTGTAGGAAATGGTCCTTCTCCCACCCGAGTTGTATAGGCTTTAGCAACCCCAATTACTCGATCAATAATAGTCGGGCCAATTCCTGAACCGACACAAGCTCCACCAGCGATCGGATTAGAAGAGGTGACATAAGGATATGTCCCGTGATCTAAATCCAGTAATGTTCCTTGAGCACCTTCAAACAGAATATTTTTTTTCTTTTGTACTGCTTGATATATTTCTAGAGAGCTATCTATGACATAAGGACGTAAATAATCTGCGTATTTCAGATATTCTTCTATCACTTCCTTCTCATCCAGAGGAGGTAAATTATATAGTTTTTCTAAAATTACGTTTTTATAGTTTATTGTCCAAGTAAGTTTTTCGTGGAGGCGTTTCGAATCCATCAAATCTAGAACTCGAATCCCCGTTCTTTCTGATTTATCAGCATAGGTGGGACCAATACCCCTTCCTGTGGTGCCGATCTTGTAGTCTCCTCGTCTCTCCTCTGATGCCATGTCAATCGAACGATGATATGGCATAGTTACATGGGCAGTTTGAGAGATATGAAGATTATCTGTCGTAACATCTAGAGCTTTGAGTTGCTCCATCTCTTCAATCAGAACTTCTGGGTCGATTACTGTGCCCGAACCGATGATACACTGCGTATCTGGGTATAAAATACCCGAAGGAATTAAATGCAGTTTGAACGTTTGCCCAGAAACGACAACCGTATGTCCTGCGTTTACGCCTCCTTGAGAGCGCACTACAACATCCGCCGAGCGACTTAGTAAATCGGTTATTTTTCCTTTTCCTTCGTCACCCCACTGGGCTCCGATAACGATAACGTTAGCCAAGGGTTTATTAAAATTACAGTTTACACAAACTCTGATTATCGTTCTTTTAGGGATTTCATGTCAAGTTTAAAATAAGGGCCGCCAGCGCAAACCCGTCAGAACGCTGAGTCCTTCGAGCTAATTTTCCGTTAGTATCTTTAATTATTGTGTTTTAGCTGCCTTGTGAAGAGAAAGCAAAATTATTTTTTATATTGGGCGATTACCGTGGGTGAATATATGGCAGGGAGAATGTTACTCTCCCACAACTTCGATTTATATGACCAAGTATTTGAAGAATTAACTGGGGAAGAATTTGCCCAAGTATTTATTGATGAACTAAACAGCAAAGAACAGATTGAGGTTGGTTTTATCGATAATCCTCATTGGAATGTGGAAATTCGGTTCTCTATGAGTGAATTTACCCCACAAAAGATTGGCGAACTATGCGCCCAAGCGCTGAAAAAGAAACGTCTACAGGAGAAAACTGAAACGGCAACGATCCCTAACATCCTAATTTTAGCAGGGAAAAAAACCACCCCACCCATTAATAATGCTCCCACTTCCTTACAACCAGGGGAATGGGGTGTCGATGTGGTTGAAACTGCTTCGGTATCAACTTTTTTAACTGCTATTCGCTGGGAGGAACGCATTTATACTCGGGCAGTAGAAAATATATTTAAAATTGAGCTACTAAATGGAAATTAAATGGAAATTAAAGCCTCTCCTATCTCTTGTAGAGGTCGGTAGCATCTGGTAATATTTGTCAAAGAAAGTTAATAGTCAGTATCAAATACTTACGTAAAAATAGCTCAAAGTTGAGTTTAACTAATTTAAATAATCTAAACGTCCTGATTCATATTCTCTCCTTATGTATACCACAAGCAGAGTTGATTGGTCGCAGATAGATTTGTTTAAATGCTGCCAACCTGAGCTAACTTAATAAATAATAGGTTAATCATTTTTTGTAATAGAGGAAAACTATGTCTGCCGATCTTGACCGCGTGGTACTTATAGGAGTTGCGGGAGACTCCGGGTGTGGTAAATCAACATTTCTTCGTCGCTTAACTGACCTATTTGGCGAAGAGTTCATGACTGTTATTTGCTTGGATGACTATCATAGTCTAGACCGCAAGGGAAGAAAAGCAGCAGGTGTTACCGCATTAAATCCTAAAGCCAATAATTTTGACTTGATGTATGAGCAAATTAAAGCTCTCAAAGAAGGTAACGCGATTGATAAGCCAATTTATAATCATGAAACTGGCGAACTTGATCCCCCAGAAAAAGTCGAACCCAATAAAGTAGTTGTCATTGAAGGTCTTCATCCCTTATATGATGCAAGAGTTCGCGAGCTAATTGATTTCAGTGTTTATTTGGATATTAGCGATGAAGTGAAAATCCAATGGAAAATTCAAAGAGATATGGCAGAAAGAGGCCATACCTATGAAGATATTTTGGCTTCTATTGAAGCTAGAAAACCTGATTTCTCAGCTTACATCGAAGTACAAAGAGCATTTGCTGATGTAGTAATTCAAGTACTACCCACTCAGTTGACTGATGATAAAGAGAGCGATTTACTAAGAGTTCGTTTGGTTCAGAAAGAAGGAATCGAAAACTTCGAGACTGCTTATCTGTTTGATGAAGGTTCTACTATTGATTGGAGACCCTGTGGTCGTAAGCTAACTTGTGCTTATCCTGGTATCAAAATGTACTATGGCCCTGATAATATCTTTGGTAATGAAGTTTCTGTTTTAGAAGTAGATGGTCAATTTGACAATCTTGAAGAGATGATTTACATCGAAAGCCATCTTAGTAAAACCGGAACTAAGCATTACGGTGAAATGACTGAGTTGTTGCTCAAGCATAAAGATTACCCAGGTTCCAATAATGGAACTGGTTTATTCCAAGTTTTGGTGGGACTTAAAATGCGTGAAACCTATGACAAACTAACTGTAGCTAAAGAAGCTGTAACTGCATAGAGGGTTCGGTTTCTAGGGTTTTAGAAACACAGATAAGAATTTGCGAGAGCTGCAGTTAGGCTCTCGTATTTTTTTACTGCTAACTGCTAAGCGATCACTGATTAATGGTCCAGAAAGGGAAATTCTGACTGGGATTGATAACGACGCCATTAAGATTATTTTGGGCAAAAGCATAATCTTTAGTTTGCCATAGAGGAATATAAGGAACATCTTCAGCTAGAGTTTTTTGCAACTGAGCAAAGATTTCTTTACGGATTTCGGGGTCGGTTGCTTGACGTTGTTGATTAATTAATTGATTAACGCGATCGCTATAATAAAAAGAACCTCTACTCTCAGCAGCTCCTGCTTGGCAACCTGTCGCTTGTGATCCTTGACTACAACTAAGAAAAGGTTGAATATAGTTATCAGCATCGAGAAAATCAGGGTACCAGTCTACTAACGCCGCAGGATAGACTCCTTTGCTGAGATTGCTAAAGAAAGAAGCCGACTCTACATTACTAGGCACAAATTGCATTAAACCATCTAATTCTTGTTCTACTAAGGCTTTTAAGGTCTCAGCGACAATTCCTCTTGTGATTGATCCCGAAGGATGCCAAATTTCAATAATTGCGGGGTTGCTAGCTGAATATCCCGCTTGGATTAATAATTCTTTCGCTTTAGTAGTATTAGCGTCACCATAAAGAGTTTGTAGCGTAGGTTGATAAACATCAAAGGTCGTGGGGACCAAACTATACAATGGTTCAGCCTGTCCCTGCAAAACTCTTTGGTTAATTAATCCGCGATCTATTATTGCCGCGATCGCCTGCCGAACTTCTGGTTTATTTAAGGGTTCTTGATTAAGATTTAAGACTAGATAATTAACAACTGTTCCCGAACCTTCGATCGCCTGCCATTGTTGTTTTTCTGCTCCAGCGAGTAAATTGGTTATTTGATTGGGATCTAGAGACTGATAAGCAACATCAATCTCCCGAGTACGAAAACTATTAAATAAGTTTGCTGAATTCCCTGCATAAATTTGGAGGTTAATCCCTTCGTTGGACGGTTGATCTCCCCAGTAATTTTCGTTGATATCTAAACTAATAGAATCGCTACTGAACTCTTTCAATTTATATTTTCCTGTGCCAATTAAAGTGTTGGGGTTAAATTTTCCCGAGCCAATTTCATAGGCTTGGGGAGATACCGCACAGGCACCAGGAAAAGCTAGTAGAGCAGGAAAAGCGGCAAAAGGTTGTTTTAAAGTAATCGTGAGTTCATATTCTCCCGTAGCGGTCACTTTATCGATCACATCTGAAAGTAAAAAAGCAGGTTTACCGCCATTACTGATAAAACGATTGAGGGAAAACGCCATAGCCTCGGCATTGAAGGGTGCGTCATCTTGAAAGGTCACTCCCTGACGCAAAGGGATTGTATAAGTTTTGCCATCCTCGCTAATTGTCGGCATAGCCGTCGCGAGTAAGGGTTCAATTTCTGTGGTGCCTAATTTGTAAGTATAAAGACTTTCCCCCACGTTATAAATAATATTTAATCCTGAGAGTTCGTAGCTATCTGCGGGATCAAGAGTTCTTGGTTTGAGCGTTGTCCCAATGGAAATACGATTATTATCGACAGTGGTGGGATTTGTTGACTGGGGTTGATTGCTATTACAGGCGATCGCTAAAGTAATGCAAAGTAGAAATAAACTAATATATTTACTAAATTGGAGAAGGATTCGGAAAAGTCGATTGTGGCTCATATTTTGAATTCTGTCATAGCGCATTGCTTCTGTTCAGGTATAGCACGGAGCTATATTATCAAGATGCCAGGTTTTCTTGCTCTTCCCTTGATGAACAATCGACAACTCCCCACTCTAATCTCTATGATCCAATCTGCGATAATTTGTGCAGAGTTATATCTCAAAGCTTACTATTCGAGCGCCAACACACTCACTGGTTGGTCGTTGGATGATCGAGATCCTCAGATAATTGAAAAATTAATACCTTTTTTTGACTGGATATATAAAAATTATTTTCGAGTGCAAACCGATGGCTGGGAAAATATTCCCAAAACAGGCAAAGTACTACTGATAGGCTCCCATAATGGAGGATTGGCAGCTCCTGATACCGTTATGATGACTTATGATTTGTTCCAAAAATTTGGCACGGATCGCTTGGCCTACGCTTTAATGGAACCCAAAATTTGGCAAGTACTACCGGGTTTGGCTCGCTTGGCAACCCAAGTTGGCACAATTCAACCCCATCCTAAGCTGGCCAGGGCGGCACTACGTCGAGGTGCTGCTGTTTTAATCTATCCCGGTGGAGCAAAAGATGTATTTCGACCCTATTCTATGCGCAACAAAATCTATTTCCACGGTCATAAAGGATTTATCAAACTAGCCTTGCAAGAGGAAGCTTCAATTATTCCGTTTATTTCCTATGGAGCTCATTCTACCTTGATTGTCCTGGCAGATATTTATCCCCAATTGAAACAATTACATAAGTTGGGGATGCCCTGGTTGGGGGATATCGATCCTGGGGTATTTCCGATTTACTTGGGCTTGCCTTGGCTGGTTGCCTTTGGACCCTTGCCGAATATTCCTTTGCCTGTGCCATTGCATACTCGGGTCTGCCCTGAGATCACCTTCGAGCGCTCTGGGGAAGAGGCAGCTCGCGATCGCAAATATGTTAATCATTGCTACGATCTCGTTTGTGAACAGATGCAACGAGAACTAGATCGATTGGTTCAAGAAGAAACAAATAAGTCTAGCGGCAAAACATGTTGGCCTTAAATTAAAATCCACTAAAAGCCTTCAGTACTGTCTTTTGAACTCTAGAGTTATTCATCATGAAACTGTGCATGACTGGTAGTTTGACTATATGATCCTGAGCTGATAGGCGAGTTTCACTGAGCGAGACAATCCCATCATTGAGTTCATCTCCAAAGGGACTCCAGATACCTCTGGGACCAACCGTCCCTGCTATTATTGTGTAGGTCGATTCAATGCCTGGAAGAGAGGCAAAAAAAGCTGGATCAGTTAAGTTAAACCCACATTGACCTGTCCACCATCTAAAAGGCGCTATTCGCCAAGCCTGAGTTGCCAAACGAGGTAATTGATTTGGGGTGCCCAGCATAACAATGTGATGAGGCTTTGCAATAGCATCTGAGCCGAGAGCTGCCCGCGTCAATAAGCCGCCGAGAGAATGGGCGATAATCCCATAAGGTCCTTGGTTGGCCAGTTCTTGGAGGCGCATTCGTAATCGCACAACTATACGATCAAAAGTTTCCGAAAAAGCTAGATAGCTAAACTGTTCAGTTTTCCATCCCGTTTTTTGTTGTAAATACCATTCAAGACTGAGCAGTGATAAGGGTGTTCTACTAAGTCCATGAATTAACAATATCTTCATCACTATTCTTTAAGGTTTCTATCTATATTGTATGAGGTTAATTTTTAATAATTAATTTTGACTTTTGAGTGTTCAGTTCTCTCTAGATAAAATAGTGAAGTAACATGAGATGAGTATAATTAAACTATTAGACTAATGTCTTAGTTGGCTTGCGATCTCGAAGAGATCCGCTTTGTGGTCCCCACAGGACCAGAATTTTTGTACTCACAACATTTCGCTTTTCACGAAGATATTTATAAAATGCCGGATCAACAAGCAAAACCATTTTTGAAATGGGCTGGAGGCAAAACGCAATTATTAACAGTTATTGGCTCTGAATTTTATTATAAAAATAATGATCAATTTATTTATGTTGAACCATTTGTCGGCAGTGGAGCTGTCTTATTTTGGGTTTTAAATAACTATCCTAATTTGGAGAAAGTCATTATTAATGATATCAATATTGATTTAACCAATGCTTATCAGACAATTAAGACAAATATTAAAGTTCTCATTGATATTTTAGAGAAATGGCAAGCAGAATATCATGCTTTTTCTAGTAAGCAAAAGTTAAAAAAAGAATATTATTACGCCAAAAGAGCACTATTTAATCAAAGAATATGTCGAGAAATTGAACAAACAGCATTGTTTATTTTTTTGAATAAAACCTGCTTTAA
Source organism: Xenococcus sp. PCC 7305 (assembly GCF_000332055.1). Classification (GTDB taxonomy): domain Bacteria; phylum Cyanobacteriota; class Cyanobacteriia; order Cyanobacteriales; family Xenococcaceae; genus Xenococcus. The sequence goes on from NZ_ALVZ01000224.1 coordinate 85,841, forward strand.
TGGATTGTATCGAGTTAATAAAAAGAATGAATTCAATGTACCTATCGGCAGTTATACAAAACCATTGATTTGTGACAAAAATAATCTAATAGCAGTCAGTAAAGCTTTAAGGAATGTTGAAATATTGCATGGTGATTTTGCAAAAACTCTTATTTACGCAACAGAAAATAGTTTCTTTTATTTTGACCCGCCCTATAAACCCTTAAGCAACACATCAAACTTTAATTCCTATGCCAAGACTAGGTTTAATGATGATGAACAAATAAGACTTAAGAAGTTTTGCGATCAACTGGATTTGTTGAAATCTAAGTGGATGCTAAGTAATTCTGATGTTAAAGGAAAAAATCCTGAAGATAATTTTTTTGATGAATTGTACCAAAGCTATCAGATAAATAGGGTTCTTGCTCGCAGAAGTATTAACTCCAAGGCTTCTCAACGAGGACAATTAAGCGAACTTTTGATTACAAATTGACTGGGCTTAAAATATAATTTTTTTCAACCTAAAACCTACCACCTAAAACCCAACACCAGTCTTGACTAGACTATAGATTACTAAGTCTTGTTTGCAATTTTCAAACTCGCGCCGTTCCTTAGATGAGTGAAAGATGTGTGAAACTTATCCGAAGGTGTATCCTTTAGGGCATCAGGGTCGCTCGTCAATTTTCAATTCCAATTTCCGTGCCTTATAAAAAGTTTCCAGGCTTGTGCGATCGCCAACAAACCGCCAATGCCAAGGTTCATAACTAATTCCTTGGGGATTATCGGGGGGAAAAGATAATTCAAAACTATAACGAGCCGCATTTTGTTCTAACCAACGAAAAGCAGCAGTATTGGCAAATTTGGGACTAACATTAACCGCAGGAACCTTGCCATCTCCAATATCGATCGCGTAACCGGTATGATGTTCGCTATAACCAGGAGGCGCACTCACTTCTGCTCTCTTGGTAGCATCCTGGACTCTTTGTTCTTTGATATTAAAAAATAAATAGTCTTGATCCTCTACCGAGCGAAATCCCGAGATAGCAGTCAAAATTATGCCCTGATTTCTGGCCGCTGCCTGCATTTGCTGGAATTTAGCGGCGGCTGCTTTATGCAAGCGAACACTGCCATCAGCGGTGACCGGTGATAATTCTGATTCAGCAACCTGTTCATAGGGCAAATGTCCTAAAATATTATCCACTTGGGCGACTTCTGCAACCTCTGGTTCTGACACTTCTGAATTAGATTCTGAGGTTATTGGCTCGTCGGGAATAGATTCAGGAGTCACGACTTCCTCGGAAATAGACTCAACTATTGGGTTGTCAGAGCGAACTACAAAAAACAGCAACCCTGCGATCGCAGCCAGGACAACTCCCCCCAGACCCAGCCATAGCAAAGGAAACCGTGAAGAACTTTGGGTAGCAATAGTTTCCCTGGTTGCTTCAGGAATATCTGGAATGTCTGGGATATCTGGAGTATCATCGAGCATTATTCTAACGACTCATAACTGTTTACTGATAACTGATAACTGATAACTGATAAAGTTTACTGCTGGTGGATAACCGAAGAGACTGCATTAGCCACAGCCTTAGAAACCCTAGGATCGAAGACCGAAGGAATAATATGTTCTCGATCCAAATCCTTGTCGTCAACTAAAGCTGCGATCGCCTTGGATGCTTCCAGATACATATTAATCGTAATTTCTGTCGCTCGGCAATCGAGAGCACCACGGAATATTCCCGGAAAAGCTAAAACATTATTGATTTGATTGGGATAATCACTGCGTCCTGTTGCCATAACTGCCACATCATCATAAATCAGCTCTGGCTGAATCTCAGGAATGGGATTGGCCATGGCAAACACGATCGCATCTCTGGACATAGAATAGATCATCTCTGGATTAACAACTCCTGGTGCACTCAGCCCCAAGAAAACATCAGCACCATCCAAAGCATTAGCCAAATTGCCAGCTTTAGCGGTAGCAAATTCTTTTTTTTGTGGATTAAGATCTTCGCGTTCTTGAGAAATAATCCCTTTGGAGTCGCAAAGGGCAATGGTTTTGGCTCCTGCTTTTTTTAATAATCGAGCTACCGCAATCCCTGCTGCCCCGGCACCATTAATCACGATCCTAATCTCTTCTAGATCCTTGCCTACTAGTTTTAGAGCATTATACAAGGCAGCTAAAACCACGATCGCCGTCCCATGTTGATCATCGTGAAATACGGGAATATTTAGTTCTTCTTTGAGTCTTTTCTCAATTTCAAAACAACGAGGTGCGGCGATATCCTCAATATTAATCCCCCCGAAAACTGGCGCAATATTTTTGATGGTCTCAATAATAGTTTCTGTATCCTGGGTATCCAGGCAAATGGGAAAAGCATCTAATCCGGCGAACTCTTTAAATAATAAAGCTTTGCCTTCCATGACGGGCAATGCCGCTTCGGGTCCCAAATTTCCTAGCCCCAATACTGCACTACCATCAGTTATAACTGCGATTGTATTACTCTTGATTGTTAAGGCAAAAACCTGTTCGGGCTCAGATGCGATCGCGCGACAGATTCTGCCCACCCCAGGAGTATAGGCCATAGCCAGATCTGATTGAGATTTGAGGGGTAGTTTACTCTCAATACTGATTTTTCCTCCCTGGTGAATGGCAAATGTGCGATCACTATAGCTGATTACCTTAACTTTGGGCAGGCTTTCTAGCGCCAGAATAATTGCTTCGGCATTCTCATCACTAGAAGCATCTACTGTAAGTTCTCGTTGCGTGTATTTGTGATTTCGCTGTAACAGGGAAATATCGCCTAAACTTCCCCCTTTAGATGCGATCGCACTCATAACTGAGGCTAAAGTCCCAGGTCGATTGGGAATTTCAATCTGAATTTTTAAACTAAAGCTCGAACTAGGATTTAAACTTACCATGCCACAATCGAGTAATTTGATAGGGAAACAACAACAATCTTTATCTTAAACTGATTTTTCTTCATAGATCATTTCCTTCATGTAATGTCTTTGTAAGATAATTATTGAAAAATTCGTCTTTTTTGCTCTCCACATGATTACGGGAACTATATCTCTCCTTAATATTCAAGAGTCACAATCAAGTATTTACAACCTAGTAAATCCCGAATTTTCATCTTTCCTTTAAAAATTTTGTAGTGTAGTTACGGGCATTTTTGCCAATCAAAAACTATTGTCAACTTTTTCTCCTCAGAAGCGCGATCACAAAGTTAAGATATTACAAATACCTCTTGAAATATTGAGTATTTCTAGAGAAAATCTTAATTTATTTGCAAAACATTAATTGCTCTTTATTTTTTCTTAGTAATTGATATCTTGAGATCCTTGTTTATTAGAGATCAAAATCACAATTAGACAGTGATTGTATAGATTCACTTGTGATCTAAAACATCATCAATCATGATTGAGATCCTTGATCGCGATTCATCTAGTTTTAAACACTAATAGAGCAAGAAAAAGTATTTTATAATTCAGCATTTGCTCCCAAGACTTATGTATTATAAGCAAATTATAAAGGGAATGAAGTTGAGAACAAAAGCAAATATTTTTTAAGCATCAAAATATTCTTTCAACAGTTTTCTTTGTAAGCAAAAGCAAAAATCATGACAAATAAGATAAAATACACATTCCAAACTAGATCTTGGGAAAATGGATTTACAGGCATTCTAAAGGTAAGAAATAAAGGAAAAGCTGTCGATTCATGGCAAGCTGTCTTGGAATCGGAATATGCGATTAATCAGCAAGATGGAGACTATGAAATCCTGGGAGCTGAAATAATTAGTGAAGAAGTTCTCGCTGATGGTACCTACCGCTATATTGTTGAACCCCTTGACTATAATGCAGCTTTAGACAATAAAGAATCTGTTTTTATTACCTTTAATGCTGCTTGGGATGCAGAAGAAATTCCCGAATTTAATAGTATTATTTTTAGTATTCCAGAAGAACCAGTAGTCGAGCCTCCGGTAGAGCCTCCCGTAGAACCTCCCGTAGAACCTCCCGTAGAGCCGACAAGTGATGGCGAAATTGAGGTTGATATCAAAATCGATCCCTGGTCTCATAACTCTGGTGCTACTGTGCATCTAGAAGTAGAAAATGTAGGAGAATCAGAAATCTCCGGTGCTGAAATTAAGTTTAGATCTGATTTTGCCATTAAAGACTTAGATACTGATATTTGGAGTGCCCGAATTATTAGTGAAACTCCCATCGACGGACAATATGAGTATGTGCTGGATTTGGATTGGAATGAGGATCTAGCTCCTGGAGAAAAACATTCCTTCGGCTTTAATACTTTAGATGCTACTCCTGAATTTGAATATATTACTTTGAATGATGGCTCGGCACCACCTACTCCTCCAGTTGTTGAACCTCCAGTTGTTGAACCTCCAGT
>NZ_ALVZ01000225.1 GCF_000332055.1 Xenococcus sp. PCC 7305
GACTGTAAATCCGCTGGCTACGCCTACGTTGGTTCAAATCCAACTCGGCCCATATAATAAATAAAATCAAGTCTCTCTCTAGGTTACAAGCCCCGAGAGAGATTTTTGTTTTTGTTTATCTGGTAAAATCAAGTCGCAATATACTACCATTTCTGCTAATTAAGACAAAAAAATTTAGTCCAGCAGAAGTCCAAGCAAGATGAGCGCAAAAAAGAACGAGCAACTACTAAAGGCGGCCAACAATCGCTTAAAAAGCGGAAGCTGCGGCTTTAAGATTGAGCAGCGGGGACAAAAACTTACTCTTCGCGGCACCTTACCCCCAAGACCCGGTAGCGACAAAGAAGGCCCTTGCCAACAAAGGTTGTCTCTTGGGGTCTATGCCAATCCAGCAGGTATTAAAAGAGCCGAGAACGAAGCCAAAAGACTCAGTTCAGAAATTGCCTTAAATCAGTTTGATTGGAAAAACTGGCTAGAAACCAAAGAACCGCTGGGAACAACTGACTATTGGATTGCTCGCTACGAAGAAGATTATTTTCGCAAAAAAGCAGCGACCCCAGAAAGCCTTACTACATGGAAAACCGAATATTTAACAATGTTCAAGCGACTCCCCCAAGGAGTTGAGCTAAACAAGGAAGCACTAAGCAACCTAGTGTTTTCCACTGACGCTGATACCCGCACTCGCAGAAGAGCTGTAATGGTTGCTAATGCGATCGCAAAATTTGCTGGCCTAAATATTAATTTCAACGAGTACAAAGGCAACTACACCAATAAAAATAGTGAGCGAATTTTGCCAACAGATGAGGCGATCGCACAAATGTATCATTCAATTCCTAATCCAGCTTGGCAATATGTTTTTGGCCTAATGGCGGCCTACGGGCTGAGCAACCATGAAGTGTTTTTGGTTGATCTAGAAAGCTTACAGCGCGAACCTGGCCATCTAATTTCTACTTATCGCAAAGGCCATTATGGACTGAGGAGGATTTGGTGCTTGTATCCCGAATGGTGGCAAGAATGGGAGCTCAACAAGCCTCGCGAACTCCCAAAGGTTACTGGCAAAGATAATCGGGCATTAGGCCATCGAGTTACTAAATCTTTCAAAAGGTACGATCTGTGTAAGCCCTATGATTTGAGGCATTGTTGGGCAATTCGAGCAATGTCATTTATGCCCAACCCGATGGCCGCTCGCATGATGGCTCACACAGAATCAGAGCATAATAAGACCTATCAGCGCTGGATTAGCGAAGCTCAAGAGGATCAGTTTTACAAAATTCTTATGGAGCGGGGCGATCGGCCCCAACCGCCAAGAGTTTAGATTGGCTATATTGGGAGGGCATACTTAGCTCCATCCACTAAATAACAATTCGGCATTTTAGACGCCATTGTTTTTGCGTCTTGAACAAAGACTCCCCATTCCTCCTTTAAGATTGGGTATGGCTGATCCCTACGTCCTTTTTTCTTGGATTGCTCATTAAAACAAATATCTATTGCCAGCAATGGAAAGCCATGCGGCATAATATTTCTTGCTTTTTCTTCGCATTCTTCATAAGTAGTCTTTTCTATAGAGCCAAAATCCGCCAAAGCCAAAGAGTAAAGCTCTCTATTGGTCATCAAATATTGCCTGCCCATATTTTTTAATTTCCCATTGAAGTTTTTGTTTGTTTTGCGATCGCCTGCCATAGCACTAAGCCGCGATCGGCTCTTCGGTATTTTCCAACAAGGTATCGGGAAGATCGCTCAACTCAGCCCCTGTCACCTTGCAAAACCTTTTCATCTGAGCAACTGTCATTGTGGGCTCTGCTTGGGATTTTTCCCAACGGCGAATGGTTGAGACGGTAACCACTATCTCTTGAGCCATCTGCTCTTGAGTTAGTTCTGCCTGTAGCCTTAGTTTCTTGAAAGGAGATGTTGTTGATTGTACAACTCCTTTTTTAGGACGCCCAAACTTTCTCATAGTGTTCAATTGCGCTTACTTTTTACAAATACTATTATTGGGCATTTTGTTCCCTATGTCAAACAAGATGTTTTCAACTAGAAACGCTTAGGTTGTGTAGAAGGGACTAGGAGGGACAGGAGTCACTCCAACACGATCGCCATTGGTATAGAATTTTCCAACCACTAGAGAACTTTCTGCTTCTTCAGTCGAAACTTCAATGTAAAAAGGGCTAGGAGGAACAGGAGTCACTCCAACACGATCGCCATTGGTATAGAATTTTCCAACCGTTAAAGAGCTCTCCGCCTCTTCGCTCAAGATCCCAGTATAGAAAGGATCAGGTGGAACAGGAGTTACGCCAACACGATCGCCGTTAGTATAGAATTTTCCAACCGATAGGGTAGATAGACCAATAACAGGAGCTGTCTCCAGAACAAAGGGCTCACTGGGAATCCCTCCTAGTTGATTACCATAATCGCTTAAGATCCGATAGGTTGCCCCAAGCTCAAAATTACCTTGAGGTTCTGTTGTTGTGGCGATTACAGACCAAGAGAGATCGCTTTGCTGCTCTTCGATGACATAGTTTTTCACTGACGAGATCGCATCGAAAGCCGGAGGACTCCAAGAGAAAACAAAACTGCTATCCCCAGTCACGACAAATACAGGAGCAAGAGTGGTTGTATCGACCCTAGTATCATCAGATACAGTGGCCGAGCCATTGACATAGAATTTCCCAACAGAAAGAATCGAGACAGGAGAAACTAAAATATTGACAATTGCCGAAATACTTGGCGCTTTAAACAGGGAGACCCGCAGTGTTACAGGTGCGCCGTCAAAGTTATTGGCAAACTCAATCGTCGGCTCAAGGTCATAGGGCGTAAGAACATCGACTCCTACCGAATCACTAATGATTTCCCAGAAAACGATTTCAGAGGCAGTCGTCCCCTCGGCAATAAATAAAGAGCCCTGAGTTAGAGGATCATGGGAAAGAGTTTCTGGAGCAAGAATAAATTGCCCTGTTAGATCTTCTAGGATTTCGGTGACAGAAGTTGAGGGTAAAAGGAAACCAGAAGCTACGGGAATGACTGGTGCGATCGCAAAATTAGTATCAGGGAAAGGAGGTGCTGTGGGTAGATTAGCTGCGCTTGAGCCGTCACTATTAAACTCCCCAGTATTTCCTGATGTTTCACTAGTGGGGTTATTGCTTGTATTTCCAGAAAGCCCCGAGCTATCAGAGAGGGAGCCAGAGATCGCGGGAGGGGTTGGACTGGGTAGGCTATTGGTCAAGCCAGAACCTGGCTCGGCTCCACCAGTCAAGAGACCCCCATTACTAGGGATCACCGAGGTCTCCCAAAAATCGACCCCCAACGATTTATTCGGCAAAGGCTTAACTCCGCCTCCGATAACTCCCGATATATCCTTAACTTCAGCCAAAATAGTTTGCACCAAGTCATCACCAGGGAAAAAGGTGATACCCGACCCCAGATTGGGCGGAGCGTCAAAGTCAGTACCTCCAAAAGGAACGCTGCCGCCAGAAGCACTAGGCGGGGGCGCAATCCCCGCTTGAGGCTCAAGCAGACTTAGGTCTAGCTCAAAACCAAAATCCTCTTGAGCTAAAGCGGCTAACTCAGTTAGCATCAAATCAAGCTCAGCAAACAAACTTTCAAAATCAACACTATCCAAGTCCTCATCAGGAGCAACAATCGTTATAGTGGCAGGCTCTAGTCCTTCGGGAAAAATCAAGTTGATAGTTCTACTTCCACCACTCGATACAGCAGCAGCTCCATCGCCTCCAGTCCCTCCAGCCCCTCCAGAGCCCCCGCCTCCAGCAGCAGCAAGCTGGGCTTGTCGTTGCTGCAAGGCACCTAAAACGTTCTCTAATAACTCTTCTGGAGTAAGTTCAAAATTCTTAATTAATCGTCTTGCTTCGGCAATCATCTCAAGAATTAAGGCTAGCAAACCATTGATGTCCGTACTAGTAAGGAACACCAAAAGGTCACCGATCGGGAAAAATGGAAGTTGTCGTGCCCCTCCAGAGCCTCCACCTCCAGAGCCTCCGGCTCCAGTCCCTCCAGTCCCTCCAGCCCCTCCAGAGCCCCCGCCACTAGCGCCTGGTTTTTGCTTTTGTAGGGTCAAAAGCAACTTATCCAAAGCTCCGAATAGGGCGTTAAGCATCTTGCTCAACATCTCGTCTCCACCTTCAAGCACAATATTAGGAGACACCGATGGAAACTGAATATTAGACTCTAGAGGATTTCCGCCGCCCCCAGTTGAAGCCCCTTCTTGTTGAGCAGCAAGAGCCGGGCTCTCTGATTCTAAGAGCAGTTTTCCAAGGATCTCTTCTAGCTTGGAGTTGAATTTATCGATCAAAGAAATGCGATTGAGGAGATCTGCAAATTTCTCAATTGGCGTTTTGATCCTATTGTCGGTAAAGGTTCCGTCTTCTGGTAGGTTAGCAATTATTTTGGGCGAACCAGAGGAGTTGTCCAAGTTAGGAGCCCCGCCAAAGCCCCCTTGAAGAAAATTCTCTAGCGCGTCAACTTGGCTCATTTCTTCAGGGCTCAAGACAAGTAAGCCCGTCTCTTTAAGAAAGTCCTCTAACAATCCCAGTCGAATAGCATTAGCGATCGTTGGCTCAGCCAGGTAATTAAATACAGAGTTGAGGTATCCAACGTTGCCATCGATCGCCTGGAGGCCATTAATTGGGGAGTCTACTAGAGCCGAGTTGGGATTGGTCTTGATTTCAGTAACCTTGACACTGGGAGTGATCAAGCGCCCCAGGGTTAGGCGGTAATCATTGCACTTAAGGCGGTTCACCCCCTCGACTATGATTGTGTAATTAATTCCCAGGATTACATATTGATTGCCCTCAAAAACTACGCGATCGCCTTCCTCCCAATCTTGGTAAAGAGTCTCTAGGACAAGAACCTCTGAGGCTTTGGTGTTCTCAATTGATATCTTAGTTTCAGCAGCTTTAAGCCCTAGGCTTTTCTCGTAAACATCAGGAAAGCTGATCGAATCTTGAGAGAGCTTATCTATAGGGTCACTATTTGGAGTGTTAAGCAGGAATTTGGTTTCTTTATTCTCTTCGACATCAAGAGATTGAAGCAGAAAGCTGCTATTGCCACTGGTAAAGTTTTGGGGAGTGGGAGGCTCTTCAATTTCTTTGCGTTGATGAATCGAGGGACGCCCTATCTGTTCTCCACCATCAGCAACAGTGATCTTCTGCCTTAGTCCATTCCCCTCGGCGTTAGTTGTAAAATCGGTAACGACAAACTTTCCAGGATCTTTCTTGCTGGTAATCGTGACTCTCTGCTCTTGAGTTTCCTCTTTTCCTCTAATTATGGGCGGCAAGGGAATGTTTTCGGTTGAGCCTGGATTCTCCTCAATAATTCGCTTGAGCTCGGAAGAGATACTATGATGCATGAAACGAGGCTCGACATAATCCTCAGCCTCAGCAGTCGGGTTATTGATATCAGAAAAATATTTGCTATGGGGCTGAAGCTCATAGGAAACTGATTTTTTGACGGGTTCGGTCTTAAGGAAACGATAGGCATCCGCGATCGCAAAAAGAGCCGTGGCTTCTTCCAGTAGAGCGGCTGATTGCTCTGGGTCTTCTGTCTGTTCAGACTCAAATAACTTTTGAAACGCGCTTAGCTGAGTGCCGATCGCTTCTAGGCTGGAACTATCTTGCAGCGATCGCGCCAGCTCTTTCCCCTCAGTGGCCTCACTAACTAAATATCCTTTTTTGTCAAACTGGCGAACCGTCTTAGCGTAGCGAACTTGCTGCCAAGCGCTAGAGATAAAGCTGAATAATTTATAGGGAGTAAAGATAACCCGATAGTTCTCACTAACTGCTACTGAGCCGCCAAAATTTTGATCTCCTGAGATTTCAAAATTTTTAATAGGGACAACGCTATAGGTATCAAGACTTGAGAATACCCAGCCATAAACCCAGGTTTCTCGTGATATTTCGACACCCCCCTGCTCCCCAATATAATGGGCTTCCTTAGCGAAGTTTCCCACGTCAAAAGCTATCCCAGGATCTCGCAACAGCTCTGTCGTGGGGTTTTTGAGAATATAAATCTCGTCTCCGACCGAAAGAGGCTCAGCAGGAGTCTGGACATCAGTCAGTGACTTGGCTCGTTTAAACTCCCAGCGATAGGTAATTTTCTGGATGTCGTCGCCAACATCTTCGGGCTTTTGTAGTACCAGTTCAGTGTTGCGATATTCTTTAGCCAATTGCAACTTTCCCTGTACCGCTCCAGCCCCAGCAAAGGTATGAGAAATAATTTTGTGCCATTGCACATCAAAAAGATGTAGCTTGGTTTTGCCCCAGTCAAAAGCCTTAATGCGCCCAGGAGCCGAATAATACATAAATTGCTGATTGACGATCGCGCGATCTAGCAATTGCCGAACTGTAATCAGAGCCTCTTTACTGGTGGTTTTAGGCACATAAGTATAAATTTTGTCCCCTGTATATTGAACGCCATGTTCTTTCGCATAGTCACTTAAAGATTGCCAACCTGACTTGTCACCGTCTTTCCCTTTGAGCCTGATAGGGAGATCTAGGGGGTTGCGAGAAGGATTTGCGTAAGAGTCATGTTCGCCGACAAAACTAATTGATACTTTTACCTGATAAACTTCATCCTGAACAGGAGTGTAGCTATAGTTGGTAATGCGCAGCGGAATACCAAATAAATTGACCTTTTTGCCTCTTCTCAATTGCAAGCGAGCTGAGCATTCCTCTTTTCTCGTGAGCTGGAACAAGGCGTTTGCTGTAGGATGCCCTTCCAGCGATCGCGTAAAATTAATCGCCCCTAAGCAGTTCCAAGTTTCCATGAAACTAGGAATATCTAAATCAATCTCAGTTGTGGGAATTCTTGTGCTGGGAGTTGATTGGAGATGAACTTGATACCTAGGCTGCCTGGCGATCGGGTTGATCCTAATTTGATAATCATCAGCCGTTGAGGCTCGCTCTGCGATCGCATATTCGCCAGGATTCGGCTCTTCAAAAGTTAATTTGTAAGGAGTTCCATTGATTAAAATTCGCCTGGGAGTGATTGCAGCGGTAGTTGCAAGTATTCCGTCTACTGGCGTCAGGCTTTGCACCTCACTGGTTAACGAGGGAATCTCTTGGCTTTCGGCCAGGATGCTACTTTTATTAGGAATGGGAGCAGAATAGGCAAACAGAGAGGGACTGGATTTGGCTGAGCTAGTAAAAGTGAACATCCATTCAAAGTAGGAAGTAGGGGGTAGGAAGTAGAAAGTAGAAAGTAGAAAGTAAAAAGTAGAAAGTAGGAAGTTTTGGATTTTTCCGAAAACGAGAACCTTTGCCCAGTAAAGCTTTTGAAGCTAAAATTTTTGAAAACGAATTTTGTCTGCTTTTACTTCCTACTTCCTACCCCCTACTTCCTACTTTCCTTAAAGAGCTGTCCCTATTCTACTTCGGAGAGAGAAACAAGATTTTTAGATCTCTAAACAAAAAGGACGCACGGAATTATTAGGTAAGGCTTGTTGGTTCATTTGCGATCGCAAAGCGGATCACTCCCGCGATCGCACTCGACTCAATAGAGGTTAAAGTATTTGAGGATCATTACGGAGCGGAGATCGAAGAAGCCTTGGAGATCAATAGACAGATTTTCAATATTTATTTGAACGAAAAGGTTGGGCGTTAGCCAATCAATAGAATAACTACCTCTTTCCCAAAGGGACATTTTGTCCCTTTGGGCGGCACAGGCTCATCTTTGGTTTTCTGGCAGGAGACCCCAACTTGTCGGCGGTAGGATGTCAAAAGGTATTGGGTTGACTCCTTGAGCTCGATTGTTTTTAGAGATCTAAACTTTTTGTTTAGCGATCTGCACTAAAATAATTGGAAAGCGCAAAGCCTCGGTAGCAACGAGGCATATTAACAACGCAGTCCACATATTAGGAGTATGCAGACTATGGGTGATTTTAACATTCAAGAGCTAAACAATTCTAAAATCAGAAGAACGGAGTGCGGCAAAGTTTCTGCTCTAGACGTGATTCGTGTTTTGTCTGGGAGAAGGAATCCTGGCAGGACACTGAAAGACATTTGTAAGAAGTACTCTGATTTAAGTACAAAATTGTACTATTACAGTTTTAAGAAAAAAGGTGGAGGATTGAGCAAAAAAACACCTTGCTTAGACAGAAAAGGCTATTATTATTTATTATCATTATTGCCTGGAGCAGTAGGGGATGAATACAGAGGCAAGAGCGCTGACCTAGTTACCAGATACATTGACGGAGATTCAGACTTAGCCCTAGAGATTCTTTACAGAGACGGGGACAAGCAAAGAAGAGAAAGGGCGGAGAAAAGGCTTCAGGTCACAAAAACGAATAAAGAAGTAGCTGTTCTTGTTCAAGAGACTGGAGGAGTTAGCTATGCCGTTGTCCACAACGATCGGTATAAAGGTCTGTACAAAAAAAATACTGCCCAGTTAAGAGCAGACTGTGGAGCCAAAAAAAAAGAAACACCTCTTAACTACATGTCGGAAATCGACTTGACCATGAACTCCCTTGCTAACCAAATGGCCATAAAGAAAGGCGATCCAAATTCTGTTTTTTCGGCTGCAAACAATATCAGAAAAGCTTACAGGGAGGAAATGAACAAGGATCTTGTTCCTGATTGGGTCGAAACTTGTTTGCCACCAAAGAAAGCGCGAGAGCAATTAAATGGACAGCTAGAAATTCCTTTGTTTTCATAAAAGGAGTAAATAATTGCAAGCCCCAATCTACCCTAAGTATCGGAACAAGGTGGCGCGATCGCCAAAGAAGAAAAAAGAGGTCACCTCTCAAGTTTCGGATCTGGTTTCGGATCTAGACTTTGTGGGCATTCGAGAAGGCTTCTTGGATGCGATCGCAGAACTCGGAGCCAACGAAAGAGGAGACCCGATTAAGCTTTCTGGTTGGTACAAAGAAGTTCTTATTGCGATCGCAGATTTTAGGATCGCAATAACCTACTTATCTGGCTGCGCCCAGACAGGAAAAACTCTTTCACATACACTGTTATTATGCTACTGCATGGAAAAGCTGGGGCTCAACCCCTTATGGTCTTATGATTTACAAGCCTCGCTTAATATCCAAGTCCCCTCAAACTTTCGTCCTGTAGTCGATTCTTGGCTAGAAAATGCGGGAAAAGCTAAAAGCAGCGGAGCCAAGAATAACACTCTGTTTCAAGTAGGTAAGGCCACGACTCAGTTTACCTATGTTTCTACTTCCGATTCAGGGAAAAACAAAGGCGGCCGAGCGGCAGCCGGGGGAATTGCCGTTGGAGTATCGCGAGATATTTTATTCAAGGAAGAGCGATCGCAATACCCAATGGGAGCTGCTGACCCCCTAAGAAGAAGACTAGATGCTGGGCTTATTCCCACGAGACCAGAAAGGGAACTGGGAACCCCTGGGGGTGGCATGGGTATCGAAGCAGAGATAGAAGCAGCAGATCATCATTTTTTCCCTCATGCTGAATGTGGCAACTGCCATGAGACAGTAGCTCTTCATCCCAAAGGCGCATTGTTAAAGCCTTCTATCGTTGATCACCCAGTACTGGGAAAGACTCAAAAATATTTAAGTGAATCGGGCCGACCCGTTCAATGGTTCCACCATAATGAACAAAAGCCCGTGGAGACCGCTTACTTCGGGTGCCCTTTCTGTCAAGCAGAGCTAAGCAAAGAAGCGCGATCCAAGGCTTGGTACCAATGTTTAACGACAGGGATTGAGCTTGAAGATTATTTGAACAATCTCGAAGAAGGGCTACCTAGCCGTAGGCATAAAATAGGATTAACTATTTCTCCTTTACTGAGAATTGAAGCGATCAACACAGCGGCGGCCATTATCGAAGAGGGCTTGACAAGTCATAATACTGCCGATTGGCAACAGCAAAGGTTGGGGCTCCCTAGCGAAGCAGGAACTAATAATATTACCCTTGAGCTCCTTAGGCTTGCGATCGCAGCTCCGGTGCCCATTAACAGGCAACCGAATGTTTCTCTTGGAGGTATCGATTGCGGAAGAGGTGAGCATTGGTTAACAATGATGGACTTTTATTTGCCGCCAAACTATTTCAATCTCAAGCTACCAGAAGTGATTGAGAAGACAGTTCGTTTTGTGAGATACGCCTCTCCAGTTAGTAAGACGGGATTAATTGAGAAAGTTAAAGTAGTAAAAACGGGGATTGTTGACAACGAACCCGATCGCGATTGGGCGGCTGGGTTCTGCCAGGATACGGGCTGGAGTATGGCAGATCAAAAGTCGGGTCTTAAAGATGCTGTTCGCAAAGGAGTTGTGATTGATGGGGGCGTGCGTTACCCCTGCTACGATATTCGCAACGAAAAGTTTTTAAAAACAGTGCTCAACGGCTTTGTCCTGCAAGCTGATGATGGCTACCCTCTCTATCGATTTCCTGAAAACTTCTCTAAATACTTGGGGAATCTCAAGAGTGATCGCAACTTATTTAAGCATTTGATGGCAATGCAGTACGATGCTCAAATGGGGGCATGGAAGCGCCCCGCCGATCACGTTGACGATTTTTACATGGCTTTTGCTTTTTGCGAGGTAGCTTTCTATCTATGGCTACTGAGCGAAAAAGCTAAACTAAAAATAACGAGTTGGACTTTTTAATGTGCCGGGAAAAGAAACGTTTAAGCCAGAAGGAAATCCTTTGAGCGATCGCGATCGCCAGGAGCTAGATAAGATTAAAGCAAAGGATGTCAATAAAGCGGTACTGGAAGCCCACCCTGAAATGAAAAGTTTTTTAAACGCCGAGAAAAGATGAGTGACAAGCCTTGGTCTCATGGCAAAATGCCAGCTAGCGGAAACAAAAAATATCTTCCTTGGGATGCTCACGAAGCGCCAGGGTTTGGCCTCAAAAAATGCCCAAAGAACTATTGCTTCAAGTGCGAAAGAGAGATAGGAATAGATCAAAGGGGGAACTACAATCTGCTTTTCTGGAAGCCAAGAACTGGAAAGAAAGCTTTTGTCGGGTACTCTCACAATTTTGATTGCCTTGGAGAAGATATTCCGCCAGCAGATGAGAATACAGTCGTGAGAAGATAGGCGATGCCGGAATATTATTGGGATTCAAGAACAGGAAAATATCACGATCGCAAAACAAAGAGGTTTGTTAAAAAAGCAGATGTCCTAAACTTTTTAGATCGCGATATTAATAAAACCCAAGGTCGGATGGAAGATCTTGCGCGTCAGCTAACCAATGGGCGCATCTCCCTAGGTGTCTTTGAAAATGCCATGAGCGAAGAGATGAAGTCCTTGCATTTGAGGGCTGGCTTACTTGGCAGTGGCGGGAAAAATAATGTTAGCTCCAAAGCCTATGGTGCGATCGGCAATAGACTTAGAGAAGAATATGGATTCTTAAGGGAGTTTATTTCTGAGATAAAAGATGGTCAAATGACAAGCGATCGCATTGTATGGCGAACTGGACTTTATGCTAAAGCTGCGATCTCAACCAGATCAAGAGCTGAGCTTATCGATAGGCAAAACCAGGGGATTGTTTATGCCAAAAGATTCTTGGAGCCTGGGGCAAACCATTGTCCCAGCTGCCCAAACTATGAACGGAGGCAATGGACGCCTATCGAGGAAATCGTTCCCGTCGGCTACCTATGCGAGTGTCGCAGGAACTGTCGTTGTGATATCGAATATTTTCTGGGCAATGTATCGACTCTTGAGCGATCGCTAGGAGCGAACATAGCTTGATGTATAGGTTGGGCGTCGATACCCCAAGTCTCGATAAAGTTTGCCCATAAGGATATTGCGACGACGTCGTAAGTAGGCCGTGGCATCGGTTACTTGGGAGGCTTGGTACTGTACCGAATAGTCGTCTTTAATTTCGATTTCCTCGATCACACCCTTGGCCTGGCTTTGGCTATCTAGAGCTACGATCTTCCCGTCAATCTCGGCAATCTCACTAAGATAGCCCTGAATGTCTTCTACAATGGTTGTGGAGTAAAGGGTATCGTCGTTTTCAACCTCGCTCATCCTTACTCTGAGACAACTATTAGGGCGCAGCTCTTCCCTGGGTAAGTCCATCAAGTCTCTAATTTTTTTTACATCATCTTCGATAAATGGCATGGATTTAGTAACCTCTCTCAAACAGGCGATCGCTCTAAAGGAAAATATTATTGAAAAAAGGGAGTCATTAAAGCCTCCTGTTGCTCCATCTATTTTAACGGCTGGGACGACGAAGGAAGATCTTGATGAGTACAAAGCAAGGCTGGCGGAGTATCAAAAGCAAGATCTTGATGCGATTAGAGAGGAGATACACCAAAACTCACAGGAGCTAAAAGACCTGGAATCGAGGATAGCCAAACTTCATCAAGAACAAATACTTGCCGAGTTTCAAGAAGATCGCGATCGCGTAAATACCTTGCTGGAATTTGCCTGGGAAGAGCTGGACAAGGTTGCGAAGAAATATTCTACTCAAGAGGCGATCGCAGAATATCATCAGGGATTTAACTGCGGGAACCCTTTAAGAATGGATCTCGGGCTGACATCTCTTAGGAATAATTATCCTTGCCTGGAAATAGCGGGATACCGCTTAAATATAACGCCACGCAGCCGCAAATCAGCCTAAAACAGTTTCTTCGTCAACCTCGTCCAAGGGCGCGCCCCCAAGTCGACTTAGCTCTTTTTGAATTTCCTCTTCAGGAAGCTTATCGCCAAAAGCCTTGTTGTGATTAAGAACAGCTAACCCAAACTCACGACTAACTGTTCTTTGAGAGATAGCGTCTAATAGTTCGGCAGGGGAAAGTTTAGATAAGTTTGAGATAAGCTCGCGATCTAAGGTTATAATTTCGCTTTCGGACTCTCCCATAAAATCTGACCAGTGCCGAGCCATCTGTTCAAATGCCGATTCTTTTGCGATCGCAAGCATTTGTAATCGCGATTCGGTTTGGCTGGCATTAAATTCAACCTCGGTGGCAGTCTTGATAGCTTGAGAGCCAATGACAAATCCCAAGCCCTTTTCCTTCATTTGCTGCTCAACCTTTTCTAGGCGATCGGCCGTATGCTTAATTCCGTGACCTTGGGCTTCAACCCATTGACAATCGCGATCGCGTATCACGGCATAGGGGCCGACAACAATTGTCTCGTTTGTTCCATTGACTCCTTCAAAGGGGGCGTCGGGCAATTTATTGACTTGAAGCGGCGGACTATTGATTGTGTGAATGATTTCTCTAAGCTCTGAAGCTAATTGATAATGTTCAATGTTGAGCTCTCCATAATCAAGCAAGGGAATGTCAGCTTCAAAGGGATTTAAGCTGTTAAGAGAATAAAGGGTTAAGGGTATGTAGTCGAGGGCAAAGGTTCCTTGATCGACCTGGGTGTAGTTTTGCGTTCCTTCTACTTCTTCGATCTCGTATTCGACAAATTCTCCAATTGTGTAAACTCGATATCGCTCTACTGTTTTACTACCATATTCCCCTTCGGGCACTTGAGCGTAGCGACGAATAACCGCCATTGTAATGATTTTTTGGCCGCCTAACATTTGCGTTTCAAGGTTGATTAAATCTCGCCGCTCAATAATTGACCAGTAAGCACGAACACCAGAGGACATTGCCTCGGCATTACTTCTGGCAGCGGACTCACTCGGCGCATCGGTGAGGATGGCAACCATACCATCGCGAGCAGCTAAAGAATCGGCTTGAATCAAAAATAACTCTAAGCTATTGCCTTGCCCGTCAACGTTGTTACTTTGCTCTTCTAACGATGGGCTGGTTTGCGATCGCGAGAAGTTAGATAGTAGCCCTGCGAGATCTCCGGTGATAAAATCGCGAAATTTCCTTTCAAACCGCGATCGCTTTAGTCGATTGAGATAGTTGCCATCTTCCTCTGAGGTCTCCTTGGGTAAATATTCATTCGCCCGAATCCAGTCAATATTCTTAAGTAGCTCCGATTGAGACAAGCGCTTGCCTCCCGAAGAAGTTGCACTGTAGCGACTCGTTTTTGATTCTGATTGATAAAAAAATCGAGTTTTGTACCATGCAGTCTTTCCTTCCCAAATGTCGCGTAATTTTTCTAGCTCACCGTAAATATCTATCAAGCAAGGATGAATGTAAGCTGGGGAATTGGGGTCTCGATTGTAATTCTTGATCAATTTCTTTCGGGGAAAGCATTGCTCACATTGTATCGCGTGCTAAACATCTTGATTCCAAAGCAGTACAATAGTAAAGACGCTTTTTAAGAGTAAATATGACATTAGAAGAAGACGATAAAAAATTGACCCCTGAAGATTTAACTCAAGAGCCTGAGCTTGATTTGGAGCCTGATACGGAGGATGTTTTTGAAGAAGCCGATGATGAGCCCTTAGGTGCAGCAGGGAAAAAAGCCTTAATCGAAGAGAGAAACAAAGCTAAGCGCTTAGCAAAGCAGTTAGCCAAATACAAAAATATTGATCTTGATGAATATCAAAAAATCCAAGAGGAAAAACAAAAAACTGAAGAGCAGCGGCTTAAGGACCAGCAACAATGGGAGACTCTTTCTAAGCGACAAAATTTAAGTATCAAACAAAAAGACCAAGTAATTGACGAACTGCAAGCCAAAGTTCAAGAACTAACTAAGGCAACTGAGTTAAAAGACGTCTTCTATGCCCATGAAGGGTTAAGGGGGAAAAGCGGGATTACAGGTAAAACTTATTTTGATGAAGTAAAGCAAGCTATCAGTGCTCGCACCAGGAGAGAAAGGGACGGCAGTTATACAGTTTTGGATACAGACGGACTGGAGCAAAAAAATGATCGCGGAGAGCCCATGACTGTTGACGAGTTGATTGAGCAAATTAGAGAGGATCAGTTTTACGGCCATTATTTTAGCCCTAAAACAAAAAATGGCACAGGTTTTACTTCTACTAGGAGTGGCCTAGATCGCTCAGCTACCAACTCAGAAAGGTTTGAGGCTTTGAAGAAAAAAATGGGGTATCAGGGAAAAAACAAAGGAAAAACTATATTCAATTGAAAATATACTGCTACTATAAAGTTAGTCTTTTAAACGCGACGTGAAAGGACTGGTTGTCTGTTAGTGCGAGGCTAGGGCGATCGCTTAAATATCCAAGCTTTTACTAACAAGACCTATGCCTTTAAGCCTTATTGATGCGGCTGAATCTGCCGTTAACAGGGGGGAAGATCGCAAAGCTGAGATCATTATGCAGTTTGCAGAAGAATCAATGCTTTTGCAGAGCATGACCTTTGAAAAGATTAATGGTGGCAGCCTGACCGCTTCACGGGAAGAAAGATTACCTAATGTGGGTTTTCGTGGAATAAATGAAGGCTACCAAGAAGATGCGGGGGAGACTATTCCTTTTACCGAATCGACTAAGATTCTTGGTGGCGACCTTGATGTTGACGTCTCAATCGTTCGTCAACTAGGAGAAGGTGCCAGAAGTAGTCGCGAAAATATGAAGGTTCGAGCTCTTGCCCTTCAGTTTGACCGCACCTTTATCAAGGGAGATCCCACAACTAATCCTAAGGAATTTGCGGGACTGCAAGCAAGAATACCTTTGTCTCCTACTTCGACTCAGTTGGTTTTCCCCGCTGGGCCTGGAACTACTCCCTCAAGCAATGGCGATGCCCTAAGGCTTTTGTCTCTAGACTGGGCGAAAAAAAGAACTCGCCGCCCCACCCATTGGGTAATGAACCAGACTATGGCCTTGTTGCTCACTGAGGCAGCTCGAACCACTGGAGTTTCTGGGTTTATTCAGTATACGCAGGATGAATTTGGTCGGCCTGTCACTATGTATGCTGGTCTCCCTATTATTGAGATGGAAGAAGACAACCTAGCAAATGAGATTTTGCCTTTTGAAGAGGAATCCCCTGGAGGTGGAACTCCTACCTCGACATCTATCTATTGCGTGTCTCTGCGACAAGAAGGTTTGATGGGAATCCATAATATGCCTAGTGACGCCGAGATGTTTCAAATTCGAGATCTAGGCGAAGTGGACGATAAGCCCGTTTTGCGTACACGAGTAGAGACCGAGATGGGAATCGCCGTCATGGATGCTCGATCTGTAACTCGGATCGCTGGGATTACCAACGCGGCAGTTACCGCCTAATACCTGTTCAAGATACTTATTGAGATATTATGTCTAGTAGTTTTTCCACTATTCCTCTTACTCGCAAAAGCAATTATGATGCGGCAACAGTGTTGCGAGAAGTTAGCGAAGCGCCAATCTCTGCCGCTACCAATGGGACTCCCTTGGGCTTGCTGAGATGGCATCGCCACGGCGAATATAAATGCGTGATCAATAGTTATGCTTATAGTTCCTATGTAGCGGGCTCCGCTGAGTGGGTGATTTCCATCGAGGTCGCCAATGACACTGGCAGTACCTATGCCGAAATTGCTTCAACAGTGGTTCCTGGAGTCGCGACTACCAGCGAGATTCCTCTTTCTGGAGAGCTGGTCAACCAAGCTTTAGTAGATGAGGTTGATCCGGTGATTCGCGTCGTGGCAACCCCCACGGGTTCCCCTGGTGATTTAACTTATGGTGCTTTCTTAACTTGCGTTTAATATGAGTGTTGTTCTATATAAAGACGGCGATCGCAAAGATCTTCATGAGATTGATGTTCCGGCCTGGATGGCTGCTGGTTGGTCGCGATCGCCGTCCAGTATTCCTTCTGATCCAGAAGAGATCGAGGAGCCAAGCCAAGAGCCGGAAGAAAATGAAGAGCCTAGTAGCTCTGAAGGGAGTCTTCTGGTTAACCTCAACGAAGCCTCTCAAAAAGAAATTACCGCTCTGTCGAGAATCGGAAGGGTCGGAGCTAAAGCCATTATTGAGGCTCGCCCTATTGAGTCCTTTGATGAGCTGACAGAAGTCTTGCCTAATGTTGATTGGGAATCTTTGCGATCGCAGATTGAGGTTTAGCTAATGGGCGAGAAGCCCCACGTCCATAATCTTTGATTCAGTGTGCGGAGAATGTCACCCATGTCCGAACCAGGGAGAATCAAGAGATACTAATGCAGCCAAGATCCTTCTGCGATCGCGGCTGGGGATGGCAAGTTGGCTGTCGCTCAAAAAGGAAGTGTAGCTGCTTTTGCATCGGGCTCAACAGAAGGAGTAGCAAGCACAGCCGACGCTACACCCTCGGTAACAATAGGGAAATTTAAATGGCATCTTTGTGGCAACCAAACTCTAAAGTTTTAATTAGAAAGACAGGAGAAAGCGATCGCAAAGTTTTCCGCTCGGATCTTTCTGCCTGGGTTCAAGATGGCTGGAGCGAAGTTCAAAGCAACTTAAAAGGCAAAAAGGATGATGAATACTCAGGCTTTGGATCTCCTGTTGCTCCTCCTGAAAATGTTTATGCGATCGCAGAATATTTTGATTTTGAGGCAAATGTTCATTATTACTGGGAGCCTTCTTTTCAGGAATGGAGAGTAGTAGCTGGCGGCGATGAAGAGGCTATAGCAGCAAGCGGAGTAACTTTTGATAGCTCAGGTAGCGATCTAGACTCTGTTGAAGTGCAATCTGCGATCGTCGAAGTGTTTTCTTTCTCAAGAAGAAAATTATCTGCTGATGCTAATTTTTATGTCGATGTGACCGCGCCAGATGATACGGGCACTGGAGCCGTAGGCGATCCTTATAAAACGATCGCAAAAGCTTTTAAGGCGATTGAAGAGCTCGACCTTAACGGATTTAAGGCTACGTTAAATATTGCGGCGGGTGATTATACAGGTGAGGGGGTTTTGCATCTCCCCAATCTAACTGGGGCAAAATCGATTACTTGTATTCCAGCTTCTTTTGACATTAATTCCCAGCTTGATATAAGAGGAACTGACTTCCCAGTGGTTAGGGCTTTTGAGGCGGATCAACACGGCTATTACGCTTGCAAAGCTCTTAAGTTCCAGCATAATAACAACATTCAAGATGAGGGAAATTTTGTACGAGGGAACATTCAAGTTCTCAGGCAAGCCAATGTAATGCTCCTTGACTGCATATTTGAGGCGGATACGGCGAACTCCACAGCAATTCACTTGTTGGCTGAACAAGGGGGACAAATATTCGCTGAAAATACGATTACTTTTAATGAAACGGCGGGAACTTTATTCTCCGTAAGAAAAGGCGGGTCGATAACCTCGATTAGCGGCAATTGTGTCGTAACTTTTGTTCCTGAGTCAGTTTCTGGAGTTTGTACTTGCGATCGCGCTTTTTTGGCTAGTGATCCCAGTAGCTTGATTAAAATCCCTGGAGCAGTCAGCGGGAATAGAACTTTTCTAAGCAGTAGTGTCCTCCAGCTAGGGGCTTTTGTAAGCGTTAATTTCCCCGTTGTTTTGCAACAAAATAATCAAGCTGGGTTTTTTGGGAGTGCCAACGAGACTTATTTACGAATCCCTGGTAATTTTGCCGATGAAGCGGCGGCCACAGCAGGGGGGATAGGTTCAGGGCTTCTTTACTCAGACAGTGCGGGGAGGGTTAAAGTTCAAGGGTCTGGTTCTGGGGCTCCTCCATCTAATACTGTTTTATTAAATGGAAGTACTGGGCTAGATGGCAACGATGGCTTTAACGACCCCGTCAAGACCTTGGCACGCTTACAGCAAATTCTTGACATCTTTACCTGGGGCGATTCAACCATCACCGTAGCCATAACTGGATCATTGCCTGGGGGGACAATCAAAGGGGATGCTGTAGACGCTACCCGATTAATTCTTAGTGGGGGAGCGAGTTTAGCCGATACTAACTCGCCTTCCTTGACTGGGATTTTACGATTTCGTAGCTTTACTAATAACGAAGTTTTATTGAGAGGAGTCAAGATTAGCGGCGCTGCTAGGGTAATTGCTAATGATTGCCACAGAGTTCAATTGCAAAATTGTCTTTTTGTCTCGATGACGCGAACTAGTGAAGTTTTACAGTTTGATGACGGGAAAAAAGCCGAATTAGATAATTGCGTCATTGATGGAACGCCTGCTTTGCCAGAAACGGATAGCGTAGCGATCGGGACTTTTGCTACTTGGGACAATGTCACTATTGCCAATATAGATATTGAAGTCGTTTCTGCTTATACTTGTGGTTCTTTACTGAGGTTTGAGGGCGCTTGTTCTGAAGTTAATCTTAGTGGGAATTTGAACGGCAATATTTCAGGTAGAGCCATTACTCAAATAACCAAAGATATCATCGCTTACTCTGGTTTGTCCTCCTTGGTAGGAACCACAGCCAATACTATCCTTGATACTTCGATTCGGGACGGTTCTGACTTTGACAATACAGGAACCACTTTGTCAGCGCTTACCAAATCTAGCGCGATCGCAGAGAACAATGGCCTAATTGATGATATTTACACTGGCTCTGGCTCTATTGCTTTATCGACAGAAATCACTAAGATCTTAGGGTATAACAGCGCTGGGGACTTAGCAGAGGCGGATTTTGTTCTTCCCATTGACAGAAAAAGAACTCAGCAACCCGAAAGTAATCCCGATATTGATGTTTTAGCTGATGGTTCGACAA
Organism: Xenococcus sp. PCC 7305; assembly: GCF_000332055.1. Lineage (GTDB taxonomy): Bacteria > Cyanobacteriota > Cyanobacteriia > Cyanobacteriales > Xenococcaceae > Xenococcus. The sequence continues at coordinate 19,386 of NZ_ALVZ01000225.1, forward strand.
CCCCTACGGCTTGGGAAGTCGTAGCGGATATGAGCTTGCCCACAGAAAATATTAATACAGCAAACTATGCGGTCTTTTACAGTTTTAACTCTCGTGTCTCTAACAATAGTAGAACTGTTGAATATGCAGTCTTTGTCAATGGGGTACAAGACGCTGAGTTTACCTTTTCAAAAAGATATGACCAAGGCAATGACGACACTAGTATAACGAAGGAGTATCAAGTCTCAGCCGTCCCTACCAGCTCAACAATTGATCTTAGGCGGCGCAACACGGGGACAGCCACAACTTTAACAGTAGGAATTCGATATTTTAAAGCCATTCAAACAGGATAAATTAAGGAGTAACTATGAAATTATATGGCGCGATCGCAGGAACAAAAATTTGTGGAGTGACTCAGATGAAGCTTACGGGGCTTCACGACCCAATTCTGGTAACCAATGATCCTCCGACTTTGGCCGACGGCTCTCAATGTTATGTGTCAATTGGCGATTATTCAATTCTGGGGTTAGTACCTGGGGCAACTCCTATGGCTAACTGGGTTGCTTTGCATGGCGTGTATTCTAAGGCAGACTTTCTGTATGTAAGCGATCGCGTCAAAGAGGTCTATGCTGAGTATGTGGCTGCGGGGATTGATATTTCTGAGCTTCCTGATGGGGAAAAATCAGCTTTACTAGAGTATCTTGCGGCAAATCCCAGCGATTTATTGAAAGTTTTTTCCCAAGAACAGCTTCAAGAAGCTACGGGGCAATATCTAAGTGAATCGAGCAAAGTTCGTTTCAAAAGGTATGAGGCAGTTAAAACAAGAATAGTTACTAACTTTGGCATTGATGGAGCTAAAAGCATCTCTAAAGATCTCAAGGCAAATAATGAAATTGAGCAATATCAAAATGAAGCTGATGATGGACTAATAGATTACCTTAACTCGGTGAATGATTACGATGGCGCTGGCTTCTTGGAAAATAGCGCAGTTGTGGCATCGGGAAGAGCAACTGAAGATTTAGAAGGGATTCGCGATGATGCGATCGCAATACTGATATTAGGGACAACAAGCGCTGATAAGTTTTACCTTGCATGAACAGGATTGGGCGATCGTATCCCTTAAAGGGACAAAATGTCCCTTTGGGAACTAAATATTTTTTTTAGATAGGGTAGAATCGATACTTGTTTTCGTTATCTAGCTTTGCTTTGTACTTGATTATTTGCTCTGGTTCCCCAGTTACGACAAATTCCCAATCTGGGTCCAGAAACAGATCTTTTTTTTCCTCTTCTGTTGCCATTCGACGATGCAGCACAGGAAAAACTTTTAAGTGCATATCTAAATTATCTTTTTGCTTGGTTTTTGTCGTCAATAAAGAAGCCTCAAAGTGGCCGTATCCAAACTCAAAATACATATCAATCGCTTGATCGACAGTCATCCCAATTGATTCGCCCTCGTGGTCGTCGCCCCCAGAAAGGCAAGTAACAAAATAGTTAACCTCTTCTAATGCATCAAACAAATCCATTTAAGACTCTCCTAGTAATATTTGGCGATTTTTTTGCAACTCTTTCAACAAAATTTGAATGGCTTTGTGTAAATCCTCTTCGGGAATATATTGGGCAGAAACAATTCGAGGCATGGTCTTAACGAGCTCTTTATGCCCAAGCTTTTCCAGGATTCTTGCTAGCTCTGACCCCGACTTAACCTTGATCCCATAGTTGGAGCATAGATAGTCTTTTATCTGTCTAAGACCTTGCCCTGCATAGCTCTTGCCTGTACGATTATCTATGGTTTGGATCGTTGGAACTTTAGTCTCGACAATTTGATCTGTTTTCCCCCGCAAGGCTAAAGTAACTTCTGCTCCATGCATAGTCACCATTGTATGGTCGAGCTCTTTCGACTCTTTTGTTGTTTTAGCGATCGCTAGCTGAAGCTCTAGTTCTCTTATGCGATCGCTTTGCTGGGGGATTACTTGCTTAATTACCTCCTTGGCTTTCGCAAAAGATTTTACCAGTTTTCTTTTGCAAACTCTTGCTTTAGGCGTGTTTTTTGAGTAAGTAGCAATTAAATTGCATTGTTCTTCGGTCAGTAGAGCGTAGCGCTCAGGACGCCCACCCCGACTACCTTTGGAGGGTTTTCTCTTTTTAAACTCGATTACTCCCCAATCATCTTCAATCTCTTGCTGGAACTGGATTACAACGTTTTGGAGCCAATTTGAATGCTTTACTCCCAGCTCTTCCGCAATTAAACGAGAATCAACAACTAAAGTTTGCTCTAATGTTTGTTCGATTTTGATAAGATCTTCCATAGTCTGCATACTTCTAATATGTGGACGCCGCCGAAAATACTTCCTGGGATACCGTAAATATCCTCGTCGAAGTGGCGGCTATTCCCCTTATTCTACCAGTACTCAAAACAAAGTTTTTAGACCTCTAAACAAAAAGAGCGCACGAAATTACTTCACAAAAGTACACAAAAATTCCTTACTTGTTTGTTGCCTCGACTTTCCAGAGCTCATCAAACGAGCAATTTAAAGCATTCATTAATTTTTCTGTGCTGCTTCTGTCTATCCTTTCCAACCCACCTTCTCTAGTTAGGCTGCGAATTGTGGTTCGAGAAACCCCAGACTTGTTATATAAATCGGTATAACTCCAACCTTTTGACGCAAGCAGTTCTTCCAAGCAAGAAATAAATCGCAACTTGACAGGCATATCCACCGCGTACATTTTTTTGTTTACCTCTCTATTGAATTACGTGTCTTCCTTAATGGCAAGCTTAACCTTTTTACTTTTAGATGTCAAAACATATTGACAGGTACATGTTCATGTGTAAATATAAAAGTAACAAACAAGAAAGCCGATCGCATCGGCTCAAGCCAATTACCGCCCAATAAAAAGCGATCGCACACTAAAGCGATCGCACTTCAGAACCTTGAAAACAAAATAGGAGATATGCCCACAGCAACTCAGATGCTCACAGCGATCGCAACTTTGCAATCTCTTTCTAATTTCTATCGACCAATTTTTTTGTTTCGGTATGATGAGAAAAGAAAGCATATTTTTATCATCGCTGGAGAGCAAGAAACCATTGAAATAACTATATTTGCCAACGGCAATAGGAGAATTATTATTAATGAAGACATTTAAAGAAATGAGCCTTAATGAATTAAGGTCTTATGTATTGAAAAATCGCAGTGATGCCGAAGCTTGGGAAGAATTTGCGTCACGACCAAGACCCAATGCCGTAACAATCCCTGCAAGCTTGCCCCAAGAAGAGCAAGATCGCATGTTAGAGGAATTGATCAGCTAATAAAAGTTTTTTCCTAGCAAAAAGCAAAATCTCCATCTTTTGATTAAGTTGGAGATTTTTTTATTCAATAAAAAGCGATCGCCTACTAGAGCGATCGCACATCCATCCTAGAATCCTTTAAATATCATGACACATCAAATCGAAACAATTACCAAAGACCAAGAGCTCATCCAATTTGCTCAAAAAGCCAAAAAACTTCAAGATAAAATTCAAAAAGTCATTGCCGAGCTAGACTCTGCAGCTATTTGTTTCTCCTTGGCAACTGAGGTGGCGTAATGGACAGCAAAGCAAAAGCCAGAACCAAAAAAAAGATCGATATGATCTCTGTCAAGCAACAGCTCCAAGAGGTTAGAAAAACCTTAGAAAAGAGCAACAAGCGCCTCAAGCGGGAATCTCAGTCAAGAATCAATCACTGCCCGTTTTAAAAACTTCCTACTTCCTACTTTCTACTTCCTACTCCCTACTTTCTACTTTAAAACCATGCCTATCAACGGATTGACAGATCGTGCAACGATCGCAAACAACATTATCGCGGGGGTCCCTACCCTCAACGCAGTAGGGTAAGGAACGGAGTGTTTAAGCGCCTGGCAAAGCACAGGCGGCAGCTCCTCGGGATAGCGCACTAATTCAAGGGCTCGATGCCCGCAGAATCAGTTACTAGGGCTATCTTGTGCCTCGATGTATTTTCTAATTCTTTCGATAGTTGCACCGCCACAGCTGGCAATGTAATATGAGCTTGACCAAAAGACTGGTTTAGAATAGACTTTTTCGACTTCAGGCTTGAACTCTTTCCTTATGATTCTGCTAGAAGCACTTTTGAGACTTGCTACTAATTGAGCAACATTATTGTCTGTAAAAAATTATGTTAACACGACGCATCACATTCAGGCTGTATCCTTCAAATTCTCAAGAACAGAAACTGTTCTGGGCAAGAAGAATGCACGCTTATTTGTACAATGCAGCTGTGTGCAACAGAAAAACTCAGTACCAAAGATTAGGCCATTCGGTTGATTATTTTGAACAGCAAGCTTCATTGCCAAAATTTAAAGAAGTTTGGACAGAGTATAAAGAGCTTAATGCAGGTTCACTGCAAGCTACTTTAAAGCGAGTAGATTTTGCTTTTGTTCGTTTCTTTCAAGGACTAGGTGGTTATCCAAAATATCGTTCAATTAGAAAGTATTCTGGCTGGACTTATCCTGACGGCAGACAAGGTTTCAAAGCTCATACTGAAGGTAAGAATGGTTATTTAGAGTTAAGAGACTTAGGGTTTAAAGTCCAAATGCGAGGTCAAGCTCGAACTTGGGGAAAGCCCACTACCTGCACTATCGTTTATCGTTCAGGTAAATGGTATGCCTCTATCACGGTCAGATGTTTTCCTACTAGAAAACTTGGGAAAGGAGCAATTGGGCTTGATTTTGGCTGCAAAACTGCTATAGCCGATAGCAATGGGAAGCAAGTTAAGCCTCCTAAGTTTCTAGCTAATGCTCAAAATGAAATCAATCAATTGTCAAAGCAGCTAAGGAGAAAGAGAAGGCCAGAGAAGAGAAAACATAAAGGGTCTCGCCGCTGGAAAAAAGTACAAAGCAAGATCTCCAAACTCAAGAAAAAGATTGCAAATCAGCGTCAAAATTGGGTTCATCATCAAGCAGTAGAGATAGTAAGCTGTAATAGCCTCATTGCCACAGAGAAGTTGAACATCAAAAACATGACGCGTAAAGCCAAAAAAGGCAGCAAAAGAAAGCGACAAAAAGCTGGGCTAAATCGTTCAATGCTGGATGTTGGGATAGGGATGCTTAAGAAAGCGATTGCCTATAAGGCCAAGGAAGCTGGAGCAATTTATCTAGAGGCTCCGACAAAAAGCTTAAAGCCAACTCAAAGATGTGCAATATGCTGGAAACTTACTAAAAAAGACTTGTCTGATAGGCTACATGTTTGTTCCAATAAAGATTGTAATCATACTGAAGATAGAGACGTTAATGCTGCTCAAGTTTGTCTCGCTTGGGCGCGTGGGCAGGAACTGTCCTCGTTGAAGACTGCTGATGAGTCTAGCTCTACTAGAAGCTCCAAAGTTAAAAGCTGCGGAGGCTTTCAGCAACTAGCTCAGGTGAAGCGTCAGAAACTCATGGCTCAACGAAGTAGCCATGAGTAGTTCATAGGGACCGAAAAAGAAGCTAGAGGAGATCGCCAAATATCTGGCAAAGACCGAGAAAGTTAAGTTCATCAAGCTTTTTCCACCCAGTCAAGAGAGAAGAGGTTTTGCTATAGCTGATTCTTTCTTGTCTTTCGTACCAAGCTTCGGTTCTAGCAGCCAAAGCTTTGTTATAGACCAAACGCACACATCCCATTGTTCGGCGCAAGAGATTTTCTTGTTCGAGCGTGGGGTAAAAACGAAATTTGTAGGCACGTTCAGTCATGCTCACATTATGCCAAATTAAATGTAAAGTCAGCCACTTAGGAATGCGCGAAGAAAGATGAATAAACCAATAACAAGACTTGCGGCTTCTTCACCCCAGGCAAACCAATTAACAAAGCACAATACAACTGAAGGCGCGATCGCGAAAGTAATCTTAAAAAAGGACTTAAGGGCTCTCACTGAGATCGAACGAGTTCAATACAATTTTGCTTTGTGCCGAACAATTGGACTAAACCCTTTGACGAATCCGATTGACTACCTTGACAGCAATGGGAAATTAGTTCCTTATGTCAACGCAACTGGCGTTGCTCAGCTCAGAGCGATCCATGGCATTAGTACTAAGATAACTAATCGGCTAACCGATAAAGAAAACTTCCATCACGTGACGGCTGTGGCGACTGATCCTCAAGGAAGAAGCGAAGAAAGCGTCGCTATCCTGGCTCTGGTCGATAAGTACGGAAAACCTTTGAAGGGGCAAAAGAAAGCGGATCAGATGATGAAATGCTGCACCAAGGCGAAAAGAAGAGCTACCTTGGCATTGATGGGTATTCCTTGGACTGATGGAGAAAGCATTAATAGATCTCGTAGCTTTGATCCTCCCAGTGATATTCTTCCCATTGAAGATGATTTTTAACCGTCTTGAGACAAAGTGACGAGGAGCAAGAAAGCAACTAGCCTAGGAAAGGTAAAAAGCCAAAAGCCATAAGACATAATGGATAGAGACAAAGCTATGAAAATTATTCGCTTAAGCGAAAACCTGCGACATAAACTTCTTTTGATCCAGCAAGCCCTTGCTTTTAAGGAGTTAGAAGACGCTAAATTTGAGAACGATTACGATCTTGTTTTGGAAGAAGCAATCAAGACCAACGAAGAAATTAAGGAAACTTTTCTTGCTTTAACTTCTCCTGTTAACAGAAAAGTTATCACAATCAAAAAGCGCAGAAACTAAACTAAAGCAAAAGCATCAATACCGCCATTTTAAGATTTTTTGCTACCAATTAATTCTCCAGAAGATTTAGACAATTTGTTTAATGCGATCGCCCCTAGCTTGGAAATTGAATCCGATGACAAATATTTATCAATTAAAATCCCTACCAAGTCCAAGAGCTCCGACTCGCTAAGGGAGTTCATTTCGCTGAGAATTGCTTCAATCGATTTAACGCTACTGCTTTTGGCTGGGGCTTCTTCTTCTCCCGTATTCAAATAATGTAATAAATTCTCTACAGATTGCCCCGAATAAAGAGCAATTACCTGCAAGTTTTGGGTCTGTGGGAAATTAACCATGTTAATCCAAGAATGAAGACTATTAAAGGAAACTCCAAGGTCTTGAGCAAAAGCTCTGTATGTTTTGTCCCCTTTGAGGCGCTCAAGAAAATTAGCAAGCCGCTTTCTTGCTTCTGGTGTATCAGTAAACATATTTTTTCTCGCTCTAAACATTAATCCACAAATAACATATTTTGTTTTGTCTTGTTCTGTGATACTTTGTTTATTAGACTAAACAAACAAAAACTTTATGCAAAACAACAAAGCCTTTATTAAGACTACATACATATTACATTCTACCTTGGAGTAATACTATGTCAAGCAGTAATCACTCAGTTCCTCGCCTTGTGCAGAAGTCAATGAGTAAGCTTTTACTTATTAGTAAGTCTCTGGAAAACGATTCTATGAATATCGAAGGATTTGAGGATCATTATGGCTTTGAGCTTCAAGAGATTATAGAGATTCAGCAGGCTATTCTTCGGACTCATCTAGACACAGTGGTTCCTGTTAAGGGAGGTTTAGATTGAACGAGGAAGTAATAACCGCGATCGCAAAGCAAGCTTTTTGGCAAATCTTAAATACGCCGGAGGGAGAAGCAAAACTGATTCGTGCGATCGTGAAATCTCTTGGGCTTGAAAAGAAAACGGAGCAAAAGACTGAATGGGTCGACAAGGATGAAGCGGCAAGATTGCTAGGGTTCAATTCCTATCGTAGGCTTAATTATTTAATAGAAAAAGGGGCGTTTACTCATGGCATCCATTATCGCGACGTTAGAGCCCCAGGAGCGGCTAAGGCTTACTATCAATATCATGTGGAAAATATCGAGAAACTGTTCAACAAGCCGCCAGAAAAACGAAAGCAAGCTCGTTAGGTGTTGCGATCGCCGAACAAATATTTTGACTTACAGAACAGAATCATTTAACTCCCTGAGCGGGAAGTCCCCCACTTAAGTAGCGGGAGGATGTCACAATCAAAAAGAGCTCGCAAACGACAACCTGCGAACCCTTTTCCTAACCAATAGCAATTTTAAACTTAGGGCTATTATAGCATATTTTACGATTAAATCGCTATCAAGGTTTTTCAAGGATAGGGGGAGAGAGCAACGTCTTTGCAAGCTGTACACCTTTACCTTAAAAAACAATGCAGAATTCTCAATTACGCGACGACTATATTTTTAAAAACGGCTGCGCGCCTTCTTTGCTGCCAAAGCAGCTTCCGCGACACCTTGACCTTAGCTTAGACAGCGTTTCGTCAACAGCTATGATGGCTTTTGGTAAAATTGTTTCAGGATCAAGCTTTCTTTGCTACCCTGCGATAAACCTCTTAAAAAGATTTCAGGGCTTGATCTACAAATCAGGCATGGGAATCAGGGCAAAGGGTCGCTGGTATGTTTTTGGCAGCTTTGAGTGGTTACAGCAAAACTTTTTTCCTCACCTAAAAAGAGGCACTTTCTTTAAACTCATAAAGATCCTCAAGAGACTTAATTTGCTTATTATAGAAAAGCTTCATCCAGACAAACGCGATCGCACAAATTACTACTCAATTAACTTGGAAGGGCTTGAGGAGTTTTTTAGTACAGTCGATTCTATCAAGCCTGATCCAGAGTTTGCTATAGAGACGATGGAAAATAAAAAAACGCATCACGTGCAAAGTTCATCAGGACGGACGATGTATAGGAACAATAATATGCATAACAATAATATACATCTCTCTAGATCTAGCGAAGAGGAAAACCAGGCAACAGAAGCTATCAAAGAAGAAGAGCAGAGAGATCGAGAAAATTTGGAAAAACAAGTAAAGCAAAAGCTAGACCAAGAGCAAGAGCCACCAAAAGAAGAGCAAGCGAAAGGTACTCTTCTTGGTTTAAAAGGCGTGATTAACAAGCTCACGAGGAACATAAAGGTAATCCCAGAGCAAGATTTTTCCGTGGCGGCGATCGCCGAACCAAAAAAAGTCGAAATCAAGACTACGCCAAAGCCGGTCAAGAAAGAGCAAATTATCCAGTCCGCAGGAGTTGACTCTCAAGTATCAACAAAGCTTGAGCAAATGGGGATTCCTTTAGACCAAAGACTTATTGAAGCTTTAAAGAAATATCATCTTTCTCAAGCTCTCTCAGCCCTGAACGAGATCGAGAAAAGGAGCTCTTCGGTAGGAGATAAAGCCGCTTACTTGATTAAGATTTTGCCTCTTCAGCCAGTGGAAAGACTGGGGATGATTTCTCCCGAGATTGGGCCCAAGATGCGTGAGGACTATGGCCGAATAGAAGAGGAAATGCGATCGCAAGAGTACAAGGCCGCTTGGGCTGCTCTTAAGGCTAAGTTACCTGGGAGGTTCAATCGTGGATAGACTTACGGGCAACCCCCATTGGAAAGATCAGCTATCTCGAATTGATTTGATTGGGGTTCGCGAATCTCAGGGTTTATTTAATATTATTAGGAATCACGAAGCGATTGATATAAGTTGCGCGATCGCATTTCTAGCAGCTCTTAAAAGGCATAAAAACATTGACAATCCTGAGCTTTATTTTCGCCATGTTTTGGCCGAGAGATTGGCTAGAGAAAATGCGATCGCGATCCTGAAAGACAGGACTCTTGTTGAAGAAAGAAAAGCTTTGTTTGATTTTTGGCTTAGCTGTACGACCAAGCTTGGCAACTGGAATTCCTATGTCGATATTGACGGATCTCGCTGGGTTGGCATTGACAATGGTAAGCCGACAGATAAGTTTTCTGATGCCTGGAATCGCGGTTGGACGATTGAATACATGGCAGACAAGATCCATCTTTTAGAGATTTTTAACTTGGAATTAACGGGCGATTTTACCAAGATAAATTAAAGCAAAAAATTAACATAAAATTTACTAAATTGTTGCAATTTTACTGGACTTATTCTTTTGTTTATGCTGTCTTTTATTGTTTTCCTATCCATGTTTTAATGTTTAGAAAGCTAAACAAATAGTATGTTATGAAAAACAAAAGAAATCAAAATCCTCACCTAGGGAGAAGCAAGGCAGCTATTGCTGCTGCCCCTAGAATTAGCTTGGCAAAAAAGCAAAGGATATACGATCGCAGTACAGGAATGGCCATTAAATTCTTGTCTGATACTCAAGGCATTCCCCGCGATCGCCTGTTTGGAAATGCTGAAATGAGGTTAGATTTTGTCTTGGTTTCTATCTGTGATCGCTTAACCAAGAAAAAATTTCGACTTGCGATCGACTTTGCGACTGAGACAGTAAAGGTGGTCTAGATGCCTAAAATTGAAAAGTTAACTAAAGAACAAGAAGCAAAGCTTCCTGAGTATCGAGATAAGTGGCTTGCGATCGGTCTGTCCACTAATCCAGGGGACGAGAAGATTGCAGAAGAGGCGATTAAAGAAAGCTATCGTCAAGTTAATTTGAACTTCCCCAAGAAGATTATTTGGTGCGATTCCCCTTTGAGTCTTGTTTTGGTTGACTCTATTTTCAAAAGGGATTCAGTCGGGGATTCAGTCGGGGATTCAGTCGGGGATTCAGTCGGGGATTCAGTCAGGGATTCAGTCAGGAATTCAGTCTGGGATTCAGTCGGGGATTCAGTCTGGGATTCAGTCTGGGATTCAGTCGGGGATTCAGTCTGGGATTTAGTCAGGGATTCAGTCAGGGATTCAGCCAGGGCTTCAGTCAGGGCTTCAGTCAGGGATTCAGTCTGGGCTTCAGTCGGGGCTTCAGTCTGGGCTTCAGTCGGGGATTCAGTCGGGGCTTCAGTCGGGGATTCAGTCTGGGATTCAGTCAGGGATTCAGTCAGGAATTCAGTCTGGGATTCAGTCTGGGATTCAGTCGGGGATTCTTGTTTTGGGTCGCATGATGCCCACTGGCTGGGATTTTATGATTTTTTTGCGACGGAGCTGCAAATTCAGGAAGCTCATCGCTTAGAGCCATTAAATCTAATTGCTCAGCATTGCGGTTGGTGGATTCCTAGGGAAAAAGTTTGCCTTGTTTCTAAAAAACCTATCATTTGCACTGTCAACGATCGGGGAGAGTTGCACAACGAAACAACAGCAGCTATTGCCTATAGAGACGGGTTTTCTGTTTATGCAATCAACGGAGTTGTGGTTCCTGAAAAAGTAGTAGTTGAGCCAAAAACGCAAACTATTCAAGAGATCCAAGAAGAATCTAATGTTGAGGTCAAGAGGATTAGGATCGAAAAGTATGGTCACGAAAAATATCTTTACGAGGCTAGGGCTCGACTTCTCGACAGCACTACGATCCGTCCTGAGCAGGGAACTCCTTGGATGGAAAGCTTGTATAAAATCGATGAGAGTCTTTCTGTGTTAGTAACCTGCGACCCTTCGACAGGAAGAGTTTATTTTTTGGATGTTCCCGCTAGCTGCCAATCTTGTCTTGAGGCTCAACACTATTTGCAGGCTCCCGAGTTGATTCTACAAGGAACGGGTTTTGATTTCCCTATTACCACTTATCCAAAACTGAGGACTTAAAATGAATACAACAATCAAAGAAGTAAAAGAATTTGGGATTATAAACGCTAATGATTCTTTGCAGGTGGTTCCTGAGCTTGTCTTGGGTGACTCAATCCCTCAAGGAGACCTCAATTTTACATTACTCCCTGGCGTCCCAACATGCGCGATCGCAGTTGAGAATCCCGAACTACAACTAGCCCCAGGGACAACCAAGGGTAGTCGCCATCGCTTAGATTCTCTTGAGAACGTAAATGTTTACAGGTTACCTAAGCCTAATCCATTGCAGGGAGTGATTTTAGAGTTTACAGGAGAAACAATTGTTACCCATCCTGAGCATGGCGATCAGCTATGGAGCAAAGGAGTTGTAATTGTCTCGTATCAGCGTCAATTAGCTGATGAGATAAGGGCGATCGCAGATTAAGTAAAAATTGCGGCATCACTTTAGCGGAGGGAATATGTGTTTTTGCGATAACATCCCAGACTACTACAAATCAACCAAAAGAAAAGCGAGGAAAACTCATGTTTGCGATGAGTGCAGTCAGCCAATAAAAAAGGGGACTCATTACTTTGTTGATCGCGGAGTAATAGATGGTGAATGGTACGGGAGTAAAAGGTGTCTTGAATGCGACGATCTTTACCATTTTTTGCTAGATAGGCTTGATTGTTTTTGCCCAAACCTTGGCGAGCTAATGGAAGAAATAAGGGACTCGGACATTCAAAACGAAGATTACTTAATTCCTCTATTTTTAAACGAGCAGGGAATTTTGCAGGAGATGGACACTTCGGTCGAGGAAAGCAGCAAAGAATATGATGAATATCGGCATGATGCTTTTTTCGCTAGTCATTTTCGCTTGAAGGAAGCTTTTGTGAAGGAGGCTGCGTGAAACTGACCATACCAAGTAAGGCTCCGATCGCAGTTGTAGGTTTTGCTGGAGGAGGCGGAGTGGAATGCGGGCTTCTAGCCGCAGGAATTCGTCCAGCTCTTTCTATCGAGTTCAACCCCCAAGATCCTAAGCTCTCAAGCGCGATCGCAGACTGTCATGAAGCCAATTTTAGTGAGTATGGCAAGCTCTTGAGAATGACCGTTGAGGATTGGACAAGCCAAGACTTTCCTGATTGCCCCGATCGCGTAGACGTAGCTCATTTTAGCCCCATGTGTTCTAATTTTTCTGTGGCTTCTCACGGGAAAGAAAGCGAAGAAGATATCGAAGCTGCTAAAGCGATCGCCGCTTTCATTGAAGCTAAGCAGCCTAGCTACTTCAGTTTAGAGAATGTCGTGGGCTACAAAAAATCTCAGTCCAGCTCTTATATTATTGCCAAGCTTGAAGCTTGTGGCTATTCCTTTGTCGAGACGGTTTTAGACTTTGCTGATTATGGAGTGTGCCAGTCGCGATCGCGCTATTTCATTATTGCTAGTAAACAATCTTTTGAATTTGACTTACCTAAGCAGCCGCGACAAGGGTGGCTAGAGGTTATCGGAGACTTGCTCGAAGGGCTGCCTCTTAACGAGCTAACCAAGAACCAACAAGCCGCGATCGCAAAATACCAAGGCGATTTACCTTGTTTGCTACCACGGGTCGGCTATAGCAAATTACCTCGAATAAGACCTCCAGATAGAGTTGCGCCGACTATCACTAAATCGCTTTTTGTTGACGACAAGGGCTGTAGCCGCAATAAAGTTTGGAATATTTGGGACGGCAATAAATTAAGTCAAGTAGACATTGAATGCTTTCGTCGCTTGGCGACCTTCCCCGACTGGTATCAGTTCCCAAAAAAAATGGCTGTAGCAGGTTCAATCCTTGGTTACGCAGTCCCCCCAACAATCATCGAGCAGATCTACAGGAGGATTATGTTTTGAAAATTTTAACCGAAAAAAAATTAGCCTATTTTGATTTGGCCGATATCTTTTTATATGCCACCGCAGAACTTCAGAGGATTTGTAATTGCTTGTTACCTAAAAACCCTAAACAGGCCAAAAAGGTTATCCAAGGAATTGCCGAGATTACCGATAGGCTTGAGTTTTGGACGTTTATCGATTCTCCTACTCTTTTAGGTAATTACTTAATTAGTAACCAAGGCAAATGCTATTTTTTAGACGAACAAAGACTTTTGTATCAATGGGCTAAGCCTGCCCCCGATCATTACGTTTTGCCCTGCGTAAACCCCAAAACAGAAGCTGTTGAACTTAAGGAGGTTCCCACTCAAAGGTTAATTTTTTTCCAGTTTGGGGAAGCCGTAACCGAGGCAGATAAAAAAAAGTTTTTTGATGTTCCTTTGTTGCTTAAACCAGGGGCAAAGAAAAACTCTTTTGTCTGTAGCGATTTGTACTTGCCAAAAAGAAAAAGAGGGAAGAAGAAGCAGCTACCTCCAATTAAACTTTCTAAGGGAATTAAGTTTGCCGATCCAAGCGATCGCGAATTTTTGTTAAACGGAATGCCCATTCGCAGTGACTTGAGGAAGATGATTTTTGGGATTTTAACCTCCAACCCAGAGGAAACTTGGACGAGGCTCAAATATCCTCAAACCTCTTGTCATCTTATTAGCGATCGCGGGAGCTGCTTGTCTTTAGCGACAGCCAAGCTAAAGATGCCTAGGGTCAACGCGAGAGGGCAGTTTCGCCTTACGTTTGCTTTACGCAATCCTAAGACCAAAAAGAAAACTAATCTAGGCGGTTCAGTTGCCAAACTTGTTTTTATTAGCTTTAACAAGATTCCTATTAGAGTTAGTGAGGTTTGCCAGAACTATAAGGTTTTGGCTATTGATGGAGCCAAGGATAATTTCAATCTTGAAGAGTTGGTCTTGGTTAAGTCTCCGTCTAAAGAGACTCAGATAAGCTTAAACCAAGTGCGTAAAATTCGAGCAAGTCTAGCTTCTTTTTCGGGAAAAGAGTTAACTGAAAAAGTTAAGGCGATCGCGCTTGAGTATGGTTTTGACTATCAAAAAATTCAAGACATTAACAAGCATCGCCTTTGGAAAGAGATTCCGTGTCAGAGATTAAATCCCTGTTTTAGCTTGTTGAATTCGGTTAAGTTTCTTTACCCAAGCGATCGCGAGTTCTTTTTAGAAAATATGCCCGACTCAGAAGAGAAAAGGCTTGAATTTGCCCAGCTTTTAAGTTCAATCCCTGGAGAGACTTGGACTAGAGTGAGGTTCCCTCAAGGCACCTCGCGGCATCTAGTTAGCGATCTTGGACGTTGCTTGTCGGTTATAACCCCAAGGTTTTTATCTTTTCGCTACTATTCGAGCACCTATAACTATGGTTTGACTTTTGTCGATCCTGAAACCAAGAAATGCTTTTCTCGCAGCTGCTCAGGGCAAAGGTTGGTCATGTTCAGCTTTAAAGACATTCCCCAGGAAATCATTTCTAATCCCGATCAATATCGAGTGGTTCCCAGGGATGGAGACAAGAAAAACTTCAAGCTAAAAGATTTAAGAATAGTTCAAGCTATTCCCCATAAAAGCCCCCTTAGCTTAGACATTGTCCGAGAAATCCGTTTTCAATTTGCTCAGTTGGCCGGCGCAAGTTCTGATGAAATCACAGCCAAGATCAAGGCTTTCTCTGAGCAGTACAGGGCTAAATATTCTGAAATTAGAGACATTAAGGAGGATGCGGCATGGATAGAGACCAATTACTAAAAGCCAAGAAAGGATTATCGGCCTTGCTTGATAGATGGGAAGTAGTTGACGACAAAAACGAGCAAATAAGAATCCAGAACAAATGGAATGAGCTTGTTATTGAAAGCTTTCCGTTGAACTCAGCTTTTTATCTGGGGAACCTCTCGGTTACGGTGCTTGGGATGATTAATACCAAGGCCTATGGAGGCCAGTTCTTACTCCCTTTCGTCTCGGCAAACGGGCGATCGCGCCTAGCTGATCCTTTTGCTTTGGATCTTCCTGTTACCGAGCAGCTTTCTTTAATCCCAGCCTACCTAAATAAGGAGCCTAAAGATGTCTAGTTATCAAGATCGACTCAAAAAGGCTGCCAAGATGCGATCGCAAGGACTAAAAATCGGCTTGTTTCAGAGAAAGGGCTTAAAGCGGCGGACAAAAAAGAGTTAGAGAAAAAGTTGAGCCTGCTCAAAAGAAAACTACCAGCACTAGAGTTTCTTGCGATCGCAAAAGTTGGAGATTTTGTTACTACTCCCAGTAGAGGAAAAATTGGCAAACTGATTCAGCTTGAAGACAAGCCCAATGGATCAACAGTTGCTCAAGTACTATGGGAAAATTCTTTTTCGACCGAAGCTTGCTGTCCTTCGGTCTTGCAGCGAATCGAGCCGGAGCTTTTAGATTGCCAATGGGTAGAAGGAAAAGGGTTTGTCCGTCCTTTTGATAAGAAAGCTTGCTACGACCTCAAGGAGTTGTGGGGTTTTACTAGAACCTTGTGGGAAGAGCCTCAAAAGAAATGGGCTTGCGATCGCTATAATGCGATCGCCTCTGTTTGGTTTCGAGAACAAAATTTAGTGGAAAAAGAAGATCGTCGATACGCGATCGCGAATATCTTTCGTGGTTCTGGTCTGACCACCTTGGCTTGCTATTTGGTTAAGGATAAAGCGGTGACTTCCTTTTTCTATCCTCACGAAGTTAAGCGAGTCAGCGTTGCCGAACAGATTAGATTTTTGACAAATTTTTGACCTACTCCCACGGCTGAAGCACGTGGGATTCGAGGCTCATGCAGAGATTGCAGCAGATAGCTGACTGACATCTCCTACCCTCAGAGTTGAAGCCCCAACTCTTAAAATGTTGACCGCTGCATTAGTATCACGCCCGTGCTTACAACTACATGATGGGCAAGCCCAATAACGTTCAGCTAAAGACAATTCATCCAAAACATAGTCACAGCTAGAGCAAGTTTTAGATGATGGATACCATCGATCAATATAACTAACAATCTTTCCTTTCTTTTGGGCAACAAACTCTAGTATTTTGAGAAACTCGCTAAAGGCCAAATCTCCTATCTTGCGCCCCCAGAGCCTTTGCATTCCTTTGAGGTTAAGAGTTTCAAAATAAAGATAATCATAGCCATCGGTTAACTGATGAGCTAATTTCCAGAACCAATCGCTTCGGCGGTTGGTTACCTTCTCATGAACTCTGACTAAATTTTTTCTAGCTTTTTCCCTTGAGTTTGAGCGTTTTTGCTTCCGAGAAAAATCACGGCTGGCTAACTTTAATCGCTTTAAAGACTGCTTAAGGAATAGAGGTGAATCAATGTCATTGCCATCAGAGCAAGTTAAAAATGTTTTTAACCCAAAATCAAAACCCGCGCTTTTACCCGTCATGGAAGTGATTTGATAATCAACATGATCTGTTACTACAAAGATGAACAACTCCCCTAGGGGATTTCTTTTAATAGTTACAGTTTTAACTTTCCCTTGGATTTCTCTACTTTTCCAATAGCGATAAATTTTGTTGCCAATTTTAAGTTGATTGTTATCTAGAAATTTATACCCTGCTTGTTTAAGAGTGAATGACTTATATTTAATCCTCTTCCTAAAATTAGGTGGCCTGACTCCTTTTTTATGATGCTTGAAAAATAACTGATAAGCTCTATCGATTCGCTGCGCAATATCTTGGACAGCTTGAGAACCTACTAATTGCCAGTACTCATTTTTTCTCCTGAGTTTAGCAATATGCTTCATTAACCTATTTTTGTTTAAGTGCTTACCAAACATAGAATAATAACGCTTATGCAAAGCTATGCAGTGGTTATAAATATTTCCTGCTGCATTAATTGAGCGATGCAAATGCTTATTTTTCTTATGCTGGTATAACTTAAATTTGTAGGTCTCCATGTGTCTATGATAGCATAATCATAAACACAAATCAAATTATAAATGGCGCAAAAATATCGACACAAAATTACTTCTGTGACTTTAATTAATTATCATTTTGTTTGGTGTCCAAGAAGACGAAAAAAAGTGTTAAAGGGGTTAGTTGCTGAACGACTGAAGCAATTAATAATTGAGGCTTGCCAAGAAATTGATGTGACAGTATTAGCAATGGAAGTTATGAGCGATCATGTTCATGCTTTCTTAAATTGCCCTCCAACCCTTGCACCTTACCAAGTCATGCATAAAGTTAAGGGTTACACTGCCAGATACTTAAGACGAGAATTCAAAGAGCTACTTAAGCTTCCTTCAATGTGGACTAGAAGTTATTTTTGCTCTACTGCTGGGAATGTTTCATCTAGTACTATTGAGAAATATATCGCTCAACAAAAAACCCGTGGCTAGAATATTTCATCCCACGGCTAAAGCACGTGGGCTTTCCTTTGCTGTAAACGGTAAGTGCGATCGCTCTAGGCAAGTGAATGCTCAATAACCAACCAAGTAGCTTGAGGATTAAATCCATTTCCTGCCAAGTCAGCAGCCTCAAACCCATGCTCAGTCATAGTTTAAGCTAATTTTTTTGAGCGAAAGTCAGCACCTTTTATAATTGATTTGACGCTCGGCATTGCAACTAGTTCAAATAGCCCAAAATAGGCTGGCTGAAAATATTAATCAAAACTCCGATCGCGATCGTGGCCAATAACCACTGTGCAGATTGTAATGTTTTATCAATACTGCTTATTTTTTGTTCGATTACGGCTAACCTTTCTGAGTTCTTGATTAGCTGCTGAAGCATAGCTCCTTCGTAATTTAGTTTTTGCTCTTGCTCTGTCATCATAAATCCTCTATTTTAAAAATTCTCTATAGGATTATTTTTTCGGTGGGGCTATTCGTCGCGATCTGGCACCAAGCTTTTCCCTAATGCTTTTTCCATTCCCCTTAATGTTTCAACTGGCAAGTCTCTCACTTTTTCATTTTCGATGCGATTCCAGTGACTGTAGCTAATACCTGCATTTGCAGCTAATTCAGTCATACTTTTCCCTGATTTCTTGCGAAACTCTCTAATCTTTTCTCCCAAACCAGGATAGTTTTTACTGAAGACGACTCTCATCAAAAGTGAATCCATAAGTGTTACTCCTTAAGTTTGTCTTATGTAGTTGCCTTTTATTATAGCTTCTTAAGCGTCGCTTGCAAAGTGTCTCTTGATAAGATACAATATTTTTATAACAAAAGCGACCTCATTTCTTTGGACGGAGCTGAGATCGCCTTTGCTGTAAACAAAATTATTGTTATACCCATCATGACACAGCAACTACTCGAAGCTCAAGTAGCTTCATCAGAATTTGACGAGCGACCCCGCGCCGCCGACAGGCGTTTATCCTCGAATGGGGACAAGGGAACCCCCATTCGAGGACAAGCGCGCGAGTTTGATGCACTAGCATTCGAAATCAAGCATTTTGAAGATTATCAAAGATTAAACACTCCCTACTACGAATTGACATACTCCCCGCCCTAAAGGTGCGGAGATTCTGGGATCAAGCAGCAATTGCGCCCAAAGAGCGTCTTACATCGCCTAGCCCAAGAGAAGATGCCCCTTCTCTTTTAATGTTCTTAGCTGCATTCAAATCTCGATCCAACTTGGAGCCACAACCAGGACAATCCCAAACCCTATCTTTGAGAGTTAATTCTTTATTGTGATATCCACAATCAAAACAAGTTTTGGAGCTGGGATAAAACCGATCAATAAAATGTATTGTCTTTCCTTTATTCCTAGCTACTGTTTCCAGGATTTCTAAAAAAGTTGAGAAAGATAAATCACTGACTTTTCTCCCCCACAACTTTTTCATTCCTCTAAGATTTAAATCTTCAAAAATTAGCACATCATAATCATTTGTCAATTTATGGGCTAACTTCCAAAACCAATCTCTACGTTTATTGGAAATTCGCTCAAATACTCGATTGAGATTGTCTTTGGCCTTGTACCAATTATTAGAACCTTTTTTCTTCTTAGAAAGATTTCTGCTAGCAGCTTTCAACAAATGTCTAAACTCATTAAAAAACAAAGGAGATTTGATAGTTGTTAAGTCACTTGCAGTTAAAAATGTTTTTAACCCAAAATCGAAGCCTGCAATTTTACCTGTCACGACTCCGAAAGATTCATCTTTATAGCCAGTTACCACTAAGATAAATAACTCACCAAGATGATTGCGCTTAACCGTCAGCGTTTTAATCTTTCCTTTTATTTCTCTACTTTTCGAAAATTTATAAATTTTATTCCCTATCCGAATTTTGTTGTCTTCTAAGAACCTGTATCCTGCTTGCTTTAGAGTGAATGATTTATATTTTCTGGTCTTTTTGAAGTTAGGGGGTCTTGTCCCTGACTTGCATTGCTTAAAAAATAATTTATAGGCTTTATCGATTCTTTGACAAATATCTTGTACTGCTTGGGAGCCAACTTGCTGCCAATATTTTATTCGTCTTCTAAGCTTAGCAATATGCTTCATGAGCCTGTACATGTTCAAGTGCTTACCAAAGATTTTGTAGTATCTTTTATGCAAGGCAATACAATGATTGTAGATACTTCCACTAGCATTGATTTGCCAATTCAGGTATCTATTCTTCTTTGACTTGTATAGCTTGAACTTGTACGTTTTCATGAGAATATTTTATCATGAATTACTTGATTAGTACTAAAGAATTACGCCCTGAAGGGCGGGGCTTTAAACCCATGATTTTAGGTAATCGCTAAGTTCGACTATAACGACGGAATCAACAAATTCACTCTTCTTGCCGATTGTTTCATCGCAGGACATTACTATCGCGACCCCTGGAGCTCCGATTGGATTGGCAAATCTTATTGCAATGGCAATAGCGAAGAAGTTCTTTTCTCCACTAGAGATTTAGCCGTGGCTTACCTTAAACGCCAATATCTCGCATCCTGTTAATTATTTAGCTCGCCATTTAATTGGCGGGCATTTTTATTATTTATTTGGAGGCAATCATGCCAAACATAGAAATTTTCAATTTTGAAGAGCAGCCAGTTCGTTTTGTTGGTACAGCAGAAAAGCCTTTGTGGGTAGGAAAAGATATTTGCGATATTTTGAGCCTTTCGAAGTATAGGGATGCCTTGGCAAGATTGGACTCAGATGAAAGGGAGCTGGTATTACTGGACACCCCTGGAGGTAAACAGTCAGTAACGTGCATTAACGAATCGGGAATGTATTCTCTGATCTTTGACTCGCGAAAACCCCAAGCAAAAAGATTAAAAAAATGGGTGACTTCTGAAGTCTTGCCTAGTATTCGCAAAACTGGGAGTTACGCGATCGCACAAAGCTCCGCTTCGCAGTCAGCAAAAAACGAATCCACTCTTTCAATTCAAGATCAAATCCTAATTGCTAATTTTGGAGCTGAATCAGCGATCAACGCAGGAGTCTCGAAGCCGATCGCAGAATCAATTAAGTTAGATTCACTAGGAAACGTTTTACCTGAAGCCAAGCCATTATTGCTTCCTCAAAAAAATGCGATCGCATCTGCTAATCCCATTGAAGAGCAGCCTGTCTCTCCGACAATTATTGGGCAAAGAGTTGCCGCCAAAATGGGGCTGGACAAGGTTTCTGCGATCGCGGTCAACAAAAAACTGCTATCTCTTGGCTATCAACTATCAGTCACTAGATTGACATGCTCTCCGACCTGAAGGTACGGAGATTCTAGCACCTCACGACGCTAGCTTTCTGCTTCGACCTGTGCCAACTAGAGCATCGTGACCGATACTCCCCGTCGCTTCCAGTCCACAGACATTTTCAACCACGCTATGCCCTAGCGCAGAGACTCCTCTATTTCTTATTTCTTGGCTAGCTGCTACGTCCCTTGTAGTTCTATATCCACACTCACCGCAATGATGAAAGCGAATATCTAAAGTTTTCTTGCCTGTATGTGCGCCACAGTTAGGGCAAGTTTGGCTTGTCCCATCTTTATTGACCACAGCAAAATACACATCACGACGGAAACATACCCACTCAAGAATACTTACAAACTGGCCAAATCCAGCATCGGCACTATGTTTTGAAAGCATTCCTCTTTGCCAAGAAACGAAATTGATGTCTTCTACGAATATCATTCCTGTTCCATCACAAAGATGATGAGCTAATTTAAAGTGCCAATCTTTTCTGGTGTCAGATATTCGTTGATGCAGTCTAGCTATTTTTTGATTAAGCTTGTGTCGATTATTTGAGCCCTTGTGCTTATTCTTTAACCTGCGTTGTAGCAATTTAAGCTTACGATGCATGAGCTTTAAGAATCGAGGTCGTTTAATTTCTTCTCCATCACTGGTGGCAACAAATTTGTCGTATCCTAAATCCAATCCCCTAGGATGACCATGCGGCAATGGATTTGGGGTATCGACCTTTAGCTGTAATGACAACATCACGAAATAACCAGACGCTTTTCTAACGACCCTTGCTTGCTTGACTTCAAAACCTTCAGGAATATCTCTTGATTTGCGCCATCTAATCCACCCAAATTTTGGCAGCTTAATAGCATCATCTTTGATTGGATTTTTCCCTAGTTGAGGAAAAACAAATGAGCGCATTCGATACCTATTTTTGAACCGAGGGAATCCAAACCCTCTAGATCTCATATCGTCCCAAGCTCTATCTAATATTCTTAAAGTTTGCTGTAACACTTGAGAATGAACAGAACTTAATGCAGGATAGAGCTTTTTTGCATCTGTTAGCTGTTTGGCTTGTTGGTGATAGCTAGGGAATGGTTCATCAACAGAGATTATATATTCTGAATTAATCGAGCAGGCATTTACAAGAGACTTACGAGAGTTACACCAGTCTTTGCGCTGTCTGAGCGCAAAATTCCAAACAGAACGACAAATATCGAGTGTTTTTTCGATGTCAGTAATTTGCTCTTTTGTTGGCTGTAGCTTGTATTCGTAAGTCATTGTTAGCATTTAGCTATTATAGCTTACATGGGGAGCGGCAGCATGTAAAGTTTTGAGCAAGTCAATATACAGGAAGGCTTACGCCCTAAAGGGCGAGGTTTTAGACCCATGATCCCAAGGATAAAATAACTACCTCTTTCCCAAAGGGACATTTTGTCCCTCTGGGAATTTGGCTTTTGCGCTAAACTCTGGGCAATGTTACTCCGTGACCTTGATTTTGGTATTTTCCACCGCGATCAGCATAGGTTGTTTCACAGGGTTCCCCTTCAAAAAACAATAATTGTACTACCCCTTCACTAGCATAAATTTTTACATCGGCACTAGAAGCATTAGAAAATTCAAGCGTAATACTTTGACTCTTCCAAGAAGCTTCTAACGGTGTAATATTAGCGATTACTCCAACACGCGCATAGGTTGACTTGCCAAGACAAACAGCAGTTACATTAGAAGGCATCTTGATGCTTTCGAGTGACGCGCCTAATCCATAACTATTGGCTGGAATTATGAAGTAAGAAGAACCATCTTTATTAGTGTGTAATTCAGCTTGTTCTAAGTTTCTAGGATTGAAATCTTTGGGATCTACTACCGTCCCAGGGATATGTCTAAAAATCCTGAAATCATGCGGAGATAAACGTATATCGTATCCGTATGAACTCAACCCCCAACTGATAGTTGGAACTTCTTTGTCTGTACCTAAAATTGCTTTTCTGATTGATTTTTTTTCAAAAGGAGAAATCATTCCTTTACTGGCCTGATCAATAATCCATTTATCGTTTTTTAGCATTAGTTGTCTTTCTTTGCTTGAGCTTTAACGTTCATTTGCGATCTCGCA
Source organism: Xenococcus sp. PCC 7305 (assembly GCF_000332055.1). GTDB lineage: Bacteria > Cyanobacteriota > Cyanobacteriia > Cyanobacteriales > Xenococcaceae > Xenococcus. The sequence continues at coordinate 42,402 of NZ_ALVZ01000225.1, forward strand.
GAGATCCGCTTCGCGGCCCGCAGATATTTTGTGCATATTTAGCTACCCCCTGAAGGCAAGATTTTTAACAAGTTTTTTGCCACCTTGTTAATCGTGATCGGGCTAGAATCTTCGCCAGACAAAATGTCTATGCCCATCTCAAAAACAGCCCCTTGTTCTTGGGGAATATTCAGTAAATTCGCTTTATAGGAAATTGCCAAAATCAAGCAGTAAAGGTTTTTTCGTAGGGGATCTATCTCTTCCCCTGATACTAGCCGCAGCAAAAAAGTCTTGATCAATTCGTTAGGATCGATTCCTAGCTGAGCTGCGATCGCAGCAACGGGAGCTAAACGATTTTTCTCATCAAAACTATGTTCGACACTTTTGAGTGATGCGATCGCAGTATCGATTACTGATTCAAAATCCCCCTGTTTAACACCTAAAACAGTGGCCAACTCTTGAATCTTTGCAGCTTTGGCAGCGGATAAATCTCCATCCCTAACATGTTTAATCACCCAATCAAGAACAACGGCGGGCTTAGCTTGATCGTCAAGTCCGACTAGTCGAGCTATCTGAGTTATCTGCTGATCTGCAACATCTTGAAGTTCATCTATTTGCGGTTTTTGTTTTAGTTGCGCGATCGCAGAAACGATAACATGTTCAGGATTGTGAAAAGAGACGCCGCCAGTTCCAATGCCTAAGGCTTCGGCCAATTTGTCAATTTGGGGCTGGAGTTTGTAATCAAGCCCTGTCCCTTGCTCTTCCAGCTTTGCGATCGCGCTATGAATCGCATGGGTCGAGCTAACCTCACCTTGCCCCAGCAATTTTTTTAGTTTGTTTATTTCAGCCTTTAGCTTGGGATATTCTTGGATAGCTTCAATATAAAGATCTGAACTACTGGTGGGCGGAGAATCTTGGGGGGCCCAAGCATCGGAATTATCAGGGAAAGTTACTTCAAATGTCATCGTTTTTGTCCTCTTTTTGTAAATAGCAAAATGCTTGTATAGGGAACCCGTTTCCTAAGTGGAAGCAAGAATAGATAGCCGTTAGTTCAATGGAGCGATCGTCAAAATATTGTCTTAAAAACTCTTGCGACCAAGCAGGGGATCCGTATGGGAATTTCTTCGAGGCTTTTGACCGAGCAAGTTTGTCTTTTTCGTAGTCCCACTGACTCAGGCGATCGCTATAAACTCCATGATCACCCTCTTTTCTTTGCCCCCAAATTAGTCTTTCTGTTGCAAATCGGCGATCGGTGCAATGCGGCGAGAAATTAGGGGTTTTTTGAGTTGACAATGTCTTCATTTTTCTTACTCCATTGTTTAATTAAATCTTCTACTCCATCAGAAAGACAGCTATATTTTGTCAAAAGCTCAGCGCAGAGAATAGGGTCTATTTTTAGGTAAACCTTATTTTCTACAGGCAACAAAAACTGATAACTGATGTCAGGGATTATTTGTTCGCCACGTTGTATAGTCGCTCCAAATTCTCCAGCTTCTGTGATGCGGACGTGAGAGCCTTTGTGTCCAACAAGCGCTGGATGCTCCGAATCTTTCTTGACCATCGCCAAGCTTCCGACGGCCGGATTTTTCCGCTTTTTGTCTCGTAGTTCAATCCTAGACGCTTTGGTTCGCGCCTCGTAGGGATGGAGATCTGGTAGCTGACTTTCAAGTTCTATTACCTCTTTTTTCGTTAAGTTTTTTGTAACCGCAGATGGTGCGATCCCTGCCTTATCCGCGATCGCATTTACGGATTCGGCGTATTTACCGTCACGCTTGATTGTTTTGGCACTTACCCCATGCTCAGCAGCTAGTTTTTCGGCTGTGTTAGTTTTAGCTCTTGTAGGTGTTAAGGGGACATTTTGTCCCTTTACCTGTTGATCGTCCCCGCCTTTTTGTTCGTTATAAATCAAGCCTCGAAAGTAAGAAACTAGATTTGGTGGCAAGTTGCGACGACCAAGCTGGTTTTTGATCATCCATTTTTTGACTGATGAGCGATCGCTAAACTTTAGCCGGAGAACATTAAATTCGATGTCTTCCTGTTGGCAAATTTCGTAGCGGTGATGACCATCAATAATAATGTCTTGATCTTTCCAGACAATTATTTCTGGAGTGATGTCACCTGTAAGAAGGTTTTCCTTGAGCTGCGATCGCGCTTCGGGGGTCAGAGGTGGCAGTAGTCGCTGAAACTCAGGATCGATCTTAAGTTTAGGCAAGGATGGCACGATTTTAAGTTGAGCTACCATCATCTAATCTCCAGGGGACTCCCGTTAAAGCCGACAGGCTTAGCGGGAGGGGAATGGAGGTCAACAAATAACCTGAGCGTAGCGAATCCCTTTTTTTAGTAAACATAATTGTATCCGTCGTTTTTATGGACATGAGTTAAGTATTTTGGATGAACATCAAACTTCTTATCAGGTAACTGAAGAACAAAACTAGGACGAAATCTAATAGCAATTCTGCCTAGATATTGACCTGTAAATTTACCTTTAAGGATAGATGCCGATACCAAATCTCCTGTTTGAAATCCTCGAAAGAATTTAGCTTTAGAAGCATGGCTTTTGGGGAATCCAAACTTGTTAGGACGGCATCGTTGCCTTGTTCCGTGACCTGTTGCCTTAATCAACAAGGGTTGATTAGTTTTAAAGATTAGATCCTTAGAAAGTTGACCTACACAAGCAGCATCTTGCCAATGAGTCTTGGGAACTTTTAATTGTTTGCGATTAAACTTAGTCAATCCTCCACTCCCTGTCTCTACTGGGAATCCAAATTCTTTGAGCGAATTAAATAATTTCCAACGGGTAGAATTAACAGCGGCAGCATCCTTTAAAGGAGTCTTTGCTTGCTTTAAAATACGGTTAATCAAGTCAGGCTTCTCTTTTAGAAAGTCCTTGATATCTTGGTTCCCCTTAGATTGATTACAGTCATGACAAGCTAAAGTTAAATTGGAGACTCGATCAGAGCCACCTTTTGAGCGGGCTTTGATATGGTCAACCTCAAAAGGAACATTTTGTGCCCCACAATATTGACAGGTACGATTAAACTTATTTAGCAGGTACTCTCGAACCTCCCAACCGTAAAGAGTTCCGTGTTGATACTCAACTCCACTAATCTCAGGGTTCTCCTGTTTTTGTAAGTCAAATTTAACCAACTCAACAGAAATTGAATCTACAGGGCAATATCTTATTAATCTTTTAACCCAAGTTAAAGTAGTATCTACTCGATGCTGGAGGCTTGGGGGGAGCCAACCTTTGGGGCGAGTTCTGTTAAGAAATCTTGGTTGACGATAACGGGTTTTACGTCCTCGCCTTCCTTTTCTTAATTGTCGCCTTGAGGTTAATTTATCCTTGATATGTTGTCCTCTATGCTGTAATTCCGCTCCCCAAATAACCCGATTGTTTTGCAACAACGCAATTCCAGTTTTTTGAGAACCTGGGTCAAGCTTTAATTTGACATTCTTCTGAGTTTCTTTTGCTTCCTCCTTGAGAATAATAGTGAAAGGATAACGCCGAAATACAGCAGCCTTCCCCTCTGTTAATAATCGTCTTGCCTGCCCAGGATGAACAGGGTTTAACGGGTTTTTAACTGTATCTAGAACAAAAACATAATTTTGCATTTTAAGTCTCCCGTTAGGGGTAATGTTTGCCTCGCTTGGTTATCTAACTTTGTTCGGTCTAATTCACTGGATTAACCCGTTTAGTCCTGTTTAAAATTAAACGACAGAGCTTAAAGCTGGCACGTACCTTAAGGTGTCATAAGTTAAATAACGTTTACTGAAGTTTTCAGTAAGCTGGTCACCTTGCGGACTTTTTCAAGCCCCCGTTAAATTGCGGAGCAATTAACGGTGGGTCGGTGACGGGTTTAAAGTAGTAAGTAGTAAGTAGGAAGTAGTAAGTAGGAAGTAGTAAGTAGGAAGTCGTTAAAACTTTCTACTTTCTACTCTCTACTTCCTACTTTCAAGATCTCCTCTATATGTTTAGCGTCGGCAACTACTTGTTTAAAGGCTTGTCTGCCTTGTGCGATCGCTTTTTCTTTGTCGGCCATTGATTCGCCGATTAAAGTTCGATTCTCTAAATAAGAGCGAACCCAATATTTGTAGCTGGGTGGGCGATCGGGCTCTGTGACCTCAACTAAGTTCAGGACGCAGCTTGCTTCTTTTGCGATCGTCTCTTCGACGTAGGTTTTTCCTGGGGCAATTGGCATGGCTTTAAAGTAGGGAGTAGGAAGTAGGGAGTAGGAAGTAGGGAGTAGGAAGTTATAAATATTTTACTGGCAAGCTGAACACAATGTTTCTTGCTTTATACAAAAAACATCTATGCTTCTTACTTGACTTTTTCTTCTAAATAAACATTGAATATCTGTCTATTAATATCTAGTACCTCTTGAATCTCAACCCCGTAATGGTCCTCGAATCCTTCAATCTCGAATTCATCAAGAGCAAGCGATTTTTGAATCATTTTAAGCTTTGATCTCAATCTGTAATTTAACGCCAATACATTTTCTTGCTGTGTTTTCATGGTCTTTTCTCCAAAAGATAAATAATAAAAATGCCCGCCACGATCGCGAGCTAAATAATTAACAAGATGCTGCGTACTGGCGTTTCAAATAAGCAACAGCTAAATCTCTAGTGGAGAAAAGAACCTCTTCGGTATTGCCGTTACAGAAAGATTTGCCAACCCAATCGGAGCCCCAGGGGTCGCGATAGTATTGCCCTGCAACGAAACAATCGGCGAGAAGGGTAAATTTGTTGATTCCGTCGTTATAGTCGTAATCGCTCAAGATTTCGTAGTAGGGAGTGTTTAGTCTTTGATAGTCTTCGTAATGCTTAATTTCAAATGCTAGAGCATCAAAGTTTAATGAAGGCGCTTGAGGTTCGAGTAGTTGTTGTGCCATGATATATTTAGATGAATTGATAGAGTGATCGCAATCTTTGGACGGAAGGCGATCGCTTTTGTTTTGTCTCTTTAGTCCAGTATGTCAGTCAGCTGTCATACTGTCAAGATGGCGTTTTAGCATTTTATCTGATAGGCTGGATGTAATGCCAGCAAAAGGTAAAGATAGAGAGGTAAAAATATGACAACAACATTGATGGCAAGGCAAACTTATTTAGATATTGCTAAATGGTGGCCAAAAGACGAGAGCGGGAAGGATCTTTCTGTGTATGCTGCCCACAAGCAAGTTGAGGAGATTGGAGAAAAACTACATAGATACACCCTTACGAGAGCCAAGGATGGTCGGCTTGAGAAGTGCGATCTTTCAAGCTTGAAAGTTTTAGCTCGTCTTTGCTCTAAATGGAGCGGTAGCCTCATAACTGTAGACGATTTAATTGTGGAAAGAGAAGAAGAGTAATACCAAGATGACTAACTCGACTGCACAGTGGGAGCAAGCGCTGCTCAATAAAGTCACCAGTAATGGGGAGAGAATTGCTGTTGTAGAAAATAGGCTAAACAAGATAGAAGAGGATCTGTCGGAAGTTAAGCAAACTACGAAAAAAATAGAATCGTTGCTTGGTGGGCTTAAATGGATCGGTGGAGGAGTGGTTGCGATCGCGCTTTCATTAATAGCAAATTTTGCATATTCCTTTTTGGGATAATGCTTAATCTGTTAATAACAGCTTGCAGGTTTTGTGCGCCCTTTTTGTTCAGAGATCTAAAAAATTTGTTTTGAGTACTGATAAAATAATTAAAAGCGCAAAGCCTCGCTAGGAACGAGGCGATATCAGCGCAGTCCACATATATGAGATGTAGACCATATGAATTTTATCAACTTTGATTATCAAGGCAAGTTAATTCAAAAACGTGAAGACAGCTATATTAACCTCACGCAGATGTGTGTTGCCAATAACAAAAAACTTAATGACTTTCTTCGCTTAAAGTCCACAAAAGCCTACCTAGATTCGCTTTCAGTAGCTACGGGAATTCCCGTAGCTCAGATAATAGAGGTTATTAATGGCGCTCAAACATGGGGTCACAAACTCATTAGCATTCGCTTGGCTCAATGGATATCTTCCGATTTTTCTGTTTGGTGCGATGCTCATATTTTCAATTTAATAGAGACTGGATCTACTTCAATAGACATAGATCCGATTGACAAGATGATTGAACTAGAAAAGCTTAAAAAGGAAACAGCTAAATACACAAAAGAGTCAAAAGAACTTGATCAGGCAATGTTAGTAATGCACGGCAAAGAAACTGTTTTGGCATTGAGAGGTTGTGTTGATCAAGTAGTGGAGGTTGAAAAGCCTACTATCGAAGTGATAGATGAACGCCACAACTTAAAATATGCAGGGCAAACTCTAAAGCAAATTGCCAGCTACCTCAACAAGACACGTGGCTATAGCCTCAAGAGTGGTGGGCATGTAGAGCGTATTTTAGAGGAGGCTGGAGAACAAGGATTAATTGGGACGATTCCTCGCACCGCTCCTGCAAAATATGTTCCAGAAGAAAATTTGCCCGAAGCGGTGAATGCAGTGATTGCGATCGTCGAATCGAAAAGGCAATTGCTACTGGGCGAATCGTGATGCTCCCAACGTCTTTGCGATCAAAGGGTCAAAATGACACTTTGATTTTCCAAGTGATCGAAATCACCGTCAATAAAAAGTACTTGCGCGAAGATCGGGGGATATAAGCTTTCGATTAAAGGAGCAACTTTAATGAACATAAGATTTTGCCCAAGCTGCGGAAAAAAGATAGCTCCTGCGGTTAACTCCACCCAGCGCCAAGCCTGTGCAAGCTGCGGATGGACTGGAGAAATTCTCTACGAAAAGGCAATCCCTGCTCAGCAAAAGCAGCTCAAACCCAGGATAACAGCACCGAAAAAGGAGCTAACTACTGGGAGTATCGAAGGGGCTATCCTTGGCCTTGTAATCTTGCCTGTCGCAGGAGTTATTCTTGGGTTGTTTATTTTAATTATTCCTATCATTGGCTGGATCTTGTCTCCATTGATATTGCTAGTTTCGGTTTTAGGGTTTCCAATGATGGGGTTGCGAGAACTCTCAATTGCCAGTGGAGTGAGTAAACCAGAGCCCAGCGACTATACATTGAAAGGGAAATGCCCCTATTGCGATCATGATCTTTCTGTTGGACTTGAGAAAAACAAAATCACCTGCGATTTTTGCAAAGAAACAGTATCAGTTAAAAATGAAAGGTTCTACACAATTGTTCGCAGGCATTATGCTTAAATCTCAACCCCTCTAACTACCTCTAGCATATCGCTCCGCACCTTCCGCAAGACCCGCTCATCATCAGGACTCTCAAACTTATTTACGAATTGATTATTGTTGGTTTGATTAACCACTGTTTTTGCTTTACCAATCTTGTTATTAATGTCCCTCAAGGCGCTCAATATCAAGTTACTTCCTTGAGATTTGACAGAGTCCAAACCTCTGGGAACAGTCCGAGTACTTGGGATAGTGGGAATTTTGATTTCTCCGCGAGGAGTAACAGTCTTGAATCTGCCAGTACCAGAAGAGCGAGAAAGCGATCTATTTCGCGTCCTTTCCTCTCTTCGATATCTATCTTCAAGCTCCCTGACCTCATCGTCTGTAAGCTCTTCATTCTCCGCCTTCTCCCTTTCAATTCGCCGATCCACTCGCTCTTGAATGGTCAAATCCCGATCGCCTACTCGACCTTCTCTTTTCCTTTGTTCGGCCCTAGTCCCTGTACGTCTTTGCTCACCTTGAGACTTTTCTTGATCCTGGGTGAAACCTTGTTCTTTTCTGGTCGTGTCTTGGCTTAACTTTAAATTATCTCGTTTTTTCTGGATGATTTCGTCCAGCTTGTCTAGCTGTTGATCCGCAAGATCGACTTCCTCTTTGGCTAGGTCTAAAGACTTATTAGCAAGCTTATTTAATTCTGTTGCTTGCCTCAGTTCATCATCGGTCTCAGCTTCCGCGATCGCAGTTTCTGTACTAGCAACTTCTTTTTCAGCTTCAATCAACCCTTTGTCGGCTTCTAGCTTGCCCCTTATTGCAGCTATTTCCAGCTTCCTTTCTTCAATTTCCAAGGACTCACGCTCTCTTGCTTGCTGCTTGTCGAGAGTTTCACGCTTAATCTTTGCAAGTTCCTGCTCGCGATCGCGGATCTTCTTCAGCAAGGACAACTCATCAGTCCGTCCTTTAATCCCCAACCTATTCAGTTCCCGCAGCAAATCTCGTCTTTGGTTAGGTGTGACATCATCGCTGCTCAACTGTTTCCTGATCTCAACAGCCCTATTTAAACCTTGAAGTTCAAGGTCAGCCTCTTGTTGAAGAATTGACGCGCGATCGCTTTCTAGCTGAGCTTCTTGTTGCCGTAACTGTTCAATCCGTCCAAGAGAGGCTTCTACCCCAGAGTAGTATTTGTTACGAGCGTTGGTCATCGCATTGATAGCCCGCTCTTCAGCTTGCTGTTCCTGTTGAAGATTTTGCAGAGTCAAGTCTAGAACCTTATTCCTCGCATCTTTTATGTCATCTACTTGCTCATCCCTTAATTCTTTTTCTTCTTCGAGAGTTGACTCAAGTTCTTCGAGTTTTTCTTTCTCGGCCTCCAGTTCCCCTTTTATGCGATCGCTGGTAGCCTTTCCTTTGAGATTTTCGGCTTGTTGGGTTGTGACCAGTCCATCGTTAACAAGCTTTTGGATTTCAAGTAGTCGCTCTTTTTCTCCTAGCGAGACAAGGCTAGTTGATTCTTCAACCTTCTCATTTAGTTTTTTGAGATAATCATCATAAATTGCTAATTTCTCTTCTTGTTCTTTTTGGGCGATCGCAACTGAATTTTCTACTGATTCTCTTTCTAGTTCTCGAAGGCGATCGCGCCGCTTGACATATTCTTTTCTTTGCTTATCATTCAACCCAAGAGGCAAGCCAGTCGCCTCATCTGTTCCTTTTTCTTTTTGCAAGGATAGCAAGTCTTTAAGAGCTTTTCTCTCGGCTTTTAATTCTTTATCAATACGGGTTTTAGCGATTTTTAGCTTTTCCGCTTCAGTCTTTTGTTTTAAGTCCCCCGAAGCCAGAATGCGCCGATCAATCTCGTTTAAAGCTTGTTTTTCTTCCTCCGAAGCGGCATCAACAATTTTCTTACGAGCTAGATCGATTTTGGTCAGAGTGAGAGTTCTATCTTTGCGAACACTTAATTCTCGGTTGTATTCTTCAAGTACTTCTTTTTGGTCGGACAAAACCCTTCTTTTGAGTTTTAAGTCTGCCACTTCGGTAACATCTATTTTTTCTAGTCCCGCGATCGCTAATTCTAGACCATCCCGACTTTTTTTAAGTTTGTCCGTCTCAATTTCGTCAAGCCCTACCTCTACTTGAAACTTCAAACGGGCAAACTCACCATCTTTAGCAAAAGAAACAGCTTCTAAAAACTTCGTTCTTTGATCCTCAATTGTTGCTTCATCGAAGGTGTTGAGCTCAAACCCAATGAGTTTTGTTATTGGAGCATTATTTGAAAAATTTATAAACCCATCAAGAACCTTTTGCGCCAAGCTAAGCTCACCTTTGATTTTTGCGACATTTTCTTTGACTATCTCGGCATCTAGCAATTGAGTTGGTTGACCTTGATCGGCAAGTTCCGCCGCTTGAAACTCTTTGAGATCTCGATAAGCTTCTTTTATTTGTTCGACTGAGTTTTTAGTGTCTATATTGGTATTTTTTAACTTAACCATCAATCCGATCAACTGAGAAATCCCTTCAAGAATAATCAGGGTCTTTAAAGCAGCCGCAGTTAGTCGGGCGGCTTTGCCCATAGCCGTCAACCCCGCCGTATTGGCAACGCTACTTTTAAGCAGAGCGTTAAAAGCTTTGACCACAAAACCCTTGATCAATTTCCCAAGAGACAAGAGACTAGGCAAAAACAGAGTAATGATAAAAGCAGTGAAAGCCTTAAACACGGGCCCGACGAGCCCCAAATTCTTCCGAACAAGAGCGATCGCATCTGCCAAGAAATTAAATCCAGCAACGGAAACCGGCTTAATCTCCTTGCCCACCGCAACTTGAAACTCCACCCATTGGGTTTGGAGCCCCTGTAGAGCCGCCCCCGCAGTTTGAGTCGCTGCGGCCACCCCACCACGAGTGACCCGATCCAATTGATCAATGATATCGGGTAGGACATCCTCAGTGAACACTTGGCCTGAGCTGACCAACTTCTTAAGCTCTTTTTGACTAACCCCGATCGCATCGGCAATAATCCGGAACACCCCAGGAATACCTCCCGACTCCCCAAGCTGTCGAATCTCTTCAAGTTGTAGAGTACCGCCAGAAATTGACTGCTGCAAAGCTCGATAAATCCCTTCAAGGTGCTGAGCTGACAAACCATAAACCCGAGCGACTTGATTGATCACTCGGAACATTTTTTGAGTGTCTTTTTCCAGGGGGGAATCTTTAGCCGCAGCCGATAGCAAACTAAATCCTCTTAAGGCAGTGTCAAGATTAACTCTTAATCGTTGGGCTTCTTTTCTGGCGAAATTAAGCGCTTTGGTCCCCTCAGCAGCGGAACCAGTAATAAAGTTAATCGAGGTCTCCAGTTGCTCAAAGCGAACTTGGGTACGCACCGCCTCACGAGCTATTCTTTGTAAGCCAAATCGCAAATTAGAGGAAAGGCTTAAGGTAGCGAAACCAACGATCGCCTTAAATGTCCTCCCTGCTATTCGACGAATCGACTCAAGCCTTCTTTCAATCCCCCCCAATCCTCGACTTAGGTTGTTTGATGGCCTAGCGTTCAAGCGATTCATCAAAACGTTAATAGATTGAGAAAGTTGCTGCACTTTCTGGGGATCTTGAGCCGCGATCGCCTGCTGGAGTCGTTGGTTAAGAACAATTAGAGAATGAAGCTCGCGAATTCGAGACTTGCCCCTCTTTTGCTCCTCTTTTAGTTCCTTAATACGTCCTTTAGCCGCCGCTTTCTGCTGCCTAATTCTTTCGGCCACAAGATTAATCCGCTCCCTTGAAGCTTCCGAAGCGCTGCGAGCCAAAAGTTTTAGCTCTTTTTCATAACGAATTAATAACTTAAGCTTTTTCTCATTCCCTGATATTCCAGCATCAACAACAGTCGCCCGATTTTTGACTTGCTTGCTATAAAGAAAAGCTTCCTGGGAGAGGCGACGAGCTTGCTCAAAACCCGTATCAGTGAAATTAACGTTGGACATCCCTTGACGGGCCCCTTGCGCGATCGCCTGCCCAATCCTTCGGCCTTGGTTTGCGACTCTGTTGAGTTCGCGGCTCACCCCCTGCTCAGTACCAGCTGCAACCTCGCTCATCTGATCCCTAAACTCACCAGAAGGCGACTTAATCTTTAATTCCTTTTTGAACCCAGCAAGCAAGTTTTTCCCCAGAACCTTACCTTGAGCAAAAACCTGAACTAGTTTCTGATTGCTTCCTTCGAGTATCCCATTGACCACTTCCTCCCCTACTGCAACCGACTCATTCCTCAGTCCTGCAACTTTTCGCCCCAGAGTTCCACTAGCTCCCGATAGCGATCGCGCCTCTTTGCCGAACCCTCTCTGCCCTTTTAGGGTAGTAGCTAAAGCCTGGCCTCGCTTCGCTAGCTCTTCCCCTGCCTTAAGCTCTTCAGGAGTCACCTTCCCTGAAAGAATTTTCTTCTCAATCTGCCGACGATAAGCAATAACTTTATTTTTGTATTCTGCGATCGCGGACTTGAGAGTTGCTTGACTAACATCCCCTTCAGCTAGAGGAGTAACCTTAACGCTAAAGATGCTATCAATGGCATTTGAAGCGATAACCTGTAACTTAGGCTGAGCCTTTTGGATTGATTTAGCGATCGCCTTTTGCACGCCTTTTAATTCTTTGACGCGATCGCGAGTACTCTTGAGGGCTAGAGCATCATTGGCCTTGGTCGCAGCTTCAAGCTCTTTGATTTCTGTGGTTAACTGTTGATACCCAGTTAACAACTTCTGAGCTGAACCTTCAGTGGAGCTGGCTTTTAAGGCTGCTATTTGCTTATTTAGCCCCGATGCTAAGCTTTTAATTTCCCCTTGGCGTTGCTTCACCAGACTGTCAAAAGCAACAATCGCCTCAGGAGACATCTGCTCCTGTAATCCTTGGGGAAGAGCTTGAAACGTTTTCTTAGCAGCAAGTTTTGTTCCGGTTCTCGCTAGAGCTCCAGCCCCGCCCCCCAGAGCCCCATAGGCTGTCAAGAACCCTGCCCCTTGAGCAATTTGGGGAGTCAAGACATTGTTATTAAGCAACATCTGAATAGCTGCTTTTGAAGCAAAGCCAACCCCTGGGATATTCCCCGCCAAATTCCCTAAAGCACCAGCGCTAGAGGCTCTCAATGCCGTAATTAAAGGCTCGATAACCACAGCAATTTCATGGGCGCTCATCTTGGCTAGGGCGGCAAGCTCTGGAACTTGAGATGCGATCGCGACCCCGCCAATAACGGGAGCAGCTGTTTGGACAGCACCTTTGCCAACTTTAAGTAAGGGGACTAATTCAAAAAGCCCTTTCTCAATGGTTTCTAATGCTTGATAGCTACCCTTTCCAGTTGCTACTATATCCGCGATCGCACGATAAAGAACGGCTTGACCAGCCCCTCCAACTTTTGTAATAGCCGAAGACGAAGGCTTTAGGGCTCCAGAACTAGTTCCTCCAGATATAGCCTTTCCTTCAATAATATTTAAAGCTTCAAAAATGCGATCGCGTACCGTCGCGATCGTGCCATCAATAGCCCCTTTTGCTTTTGCTTGAACCTGATTGGCAAATTTTAGGGAATTACTCTGAATAGACTCTTTGGTTTTTGCAATAGAAGCATCTTTAAGTAGGGCAATATATTTCTTGGGGTCAGCAACAAGCTCTTTGAAATCAAACTCAACCGAGAGTAAGGCTAACTTTCTTGCCGTCTTGATTGCCTTGAGCTGACTTTCAAGTCCTGCTTGAATGCGCTTTTTGTCAGCAGAATCATCTTTTAGTTCCCGAACCTGAGACAAATATTTTTTAATCTCAGGCTCAATAGCGGTGATCGTGTCAATCGCATCTTGAGGCTTAGCGTCGGCAAGGGTATTAAGGAGCGCATCAGTTTTCCTGCGAATGTATCCGGCCTTTAGTAGTTCTGGGGATTTTGTCTTAGGGAGTTGCGATTTTAGTTGGGCAAGATTTTTCTCAACCTCCTTGATCATCCCCTGAGTTACGTTTGAAGCGTTCAACCCCAGCTTCTTAAGAACTATCTTTACCTTCGGCAAATCTGATTCTAGTTTTTTGAAGAAAGCAGCATCCCCTTCAAATTCCGCCTCATCAACTCCTTTGCGAACATTATTGATTAGCTGCTGATATTGCCTAAGCTCACCTGGAATGCCCTGGTTTAATTCTCTCTCAAACTTCTCAATATCTTGTCGCAGTGCCACAAAGGATTCTGCCGCTTTCCCTGTGATGCGAGTTCTTTGTTCAAACTGCTTCAGCCCTTCGATTACCTGACGCGAAGCCCCTTCCATTGCCAGCTTAATAGAGTCATTGGCAATCTCTTTGATTTTTTTCTGAGTGACCCTAACCTGCTTCATCCCATCGCCTTCTCCTAGGGCAAAATCACGGAATTCAGCAGTCTTAAAATAATGGCCTAAATCATGACCCGTAAGCCCTTTCATGCTTTGGGAAACCTTGGGGTTCCTCCTCGTAGCCTCTGGAGCTACGAATCCTAGCTTAGAGTAGAGCTGAGCAACTTCACGACCCAATTTTTCAGCGTCATTAACTCCCAAAAAAGCTTCATAGTTTGACGATCGCGACGCTTTACCCTTGAAACTAGGAGTCCCAAAACCTGCTCCCTGAACGCGATCGCCATACCCTAGCTTGTTGAGAATTTGAACAGCTTCCTCAGCAGCAAAGCCCCCGCCAGATTCAGCAATAAGCTTGACTTTAATCGTAGGATTCTTTTCTAGAGCTGCGATCGCTTGAGCTGAAATTTCTTCGGCGTCACGGGAAAACCCTCGAACATTGGGGCGCAATATAGCCGCAGGTACAGCCAAGTTTTTAGGTAAACCTCCCTTGTAGATATCAGGATTTTGCAGCCCAACCGCTTTTCTCTTGCCAAACTTCCCAACTTGTTCAAGTTGCTTATTAATTTCGATTGCCCTTAAAACTCCAGAGTTGGCAGTATCAGCATAGCCGCCAACTACAATCAAAAGCTCTTCAAGAGAATCATCAACAGCCCCTAAAACATTTTTGTATTGAGATGCAATATTTTTAACTCTATTGGGCGCTTGCTTAGTTTTTTGAGCAGCCAATTCCTCGGCCCTAGTTAAAACTGCCCCCAGTCTTTCGTCTTGAATTCGGTCTTTTCTTTCCCCCAGTGGTTTATCTAAAGCTCTGCTCACCCCGCGAGCTGCTGAGCCAACAGTCTGGGTCTGCAAAAGGGTTGCTAGATACTGATCACCACTTAACCCCAAAACCTTGATAACGTCCTTAAGCGAAGACATCTTTTGAGCTGTCAGGGCAACTTCGTCGCGAAAAACTCCAAAGCTTTTGGTTGCCGACTCTTTAAAGCGAGTGCCAATTTGCTCAATGCTATCGGCACCGGCAGAAGCATCGGCAATCCCCACGAGTAAGCTATTCACCAACTTGGAAACCTTTTGCGTCCCGCCGCTAGCTTCATTTAGCTTCCCCGCAAAGCTTTTTAAGTCTGTAATGATCAAGTTTGTCGAGGGCAGGATAGATTTAAGAGTCCTCTCGATTATCTTGGGGTCGAACCCAAACTCTGTAACTGCAACATTTTTAGCCGCCCTCAACCCAGCATCGATAACCGCGCCCTTAATGGTGTTGCCAAGGCTAACCGGAGATTCTTGGCGAATTGTCTTTTGGGTCTGGCGCTGCCCCTTGACTACTTGCTTTAGGCTTGCGCTTTGTTTCCTAGCTTCTCGCACCAGGTCTTTCTTGACCGCATTGCCACCCCGCCCCGAATCAACATCCATCTGGTATTGAAACTTGCCAGACTTTAGTCGAGAAACGATGCTATCTAGCCTATTAATCCCGCCAAAAGTAACTTCAGGATCGATCCGAAACTGCGATCGCGCCCTAATCTCTTCAATTTGCCGCGAGAGCCTATCAACGTCAACAAAGCCAACATCAGGAACAACTTTAAACCTAGCCTTTTCTCGGATCTCATCAACTTGAGCCTCTAGTTGATTTGCTTCCTTAAAATCAACCTGGGGCAAAACAGCGAAGCGCGATCGCTCCATAATGCGCTCAAGCTGCAATTCAAGCTTGTCAACATATCTTGTCTCAACAACAGGCTTAACATTCCAGCCAAAGTTAACTTTCTTTAGTTGGGTAATTTTGGCGTCAATTTCTTTGGTCGAGAAACTAACAGGAACAGCAACAGGCTTGACTCCTGATGCGATCGCCTGTAACTGCTTTTCGGCTTTTTTAGTACTAAGCTTGAGGTCGGCAGATATATTAATCATCTTTTAGGGTTATTGGTTTTTAAGCTCGGCCAGTTCTTTTTTAAGAGCAGCAACTTCATCAAGGGGTACGGTTGGCTGGACTTGAGATTTTAGTTCTGCAATCTCTTTTTTTAGTTGCTCAAACTCGTCGTCCGTCATATCGTCATCCGCAAGATCCTTGAGCATTTTTTGGTACTTTGCGATCGCCTCACTATCTTCTCTTTCCTTAGCTTGAGATAACCTCATCTCGGCAAAATAACGGCTCAGCTCCGCCGTTATCTGACTCACCTCTTCCATGTCTAGAAGCAAGACATACTTCCCTTCTGCGATCTTCTTGATTAGGTTATCGGGCAAGCCTGGCAGGATGACTTCTTTAAGAACAAACCCAATATCATTTTGAGCTTGAATTCCAAAGTCAAGGCTCGCTGTGCTAATTAAAAATTGCTGGAGTACCCCAATATGAAGGTTGCTAAATTCTTGGATTTCGTAATCTTTGCCGCGAATATTAAGAGTTTTTTGCATCGAATTTTTTAGATAGGTTTTGAGTGATAGTTTTCTGAGCTTGCTCTATTCTTGCGCCTGGCTTGGGAGTACCATCAAGATTAAGATCTAAGAAGTTTTCTTGATTTTGATAGCGTCGAGTTCCTCTCTTGGCGATGGTCTTACTAATTGCGATCGCGACACCTAATGCCCGTTTCCCCGAAGCGATACCCTTGGCTTTGACCCAATCTTCCAATGGTGCGATCGGTGGAGTGGCTCCTGGACCCCTTCCTGCAACTCGGTTAATAGCGCGATCGCTTGTGTTAATAATGACTGCGTTAATCGCAAAAGTAGAAGACCCTCGACGAGGGGCAATTACATCCCAGCCTCCCTTAAGATCTTTCGTCGCCCCCACATAACTTTCTTGCTGCCACTCGTCAGCAACATCCAACAACTCATCAACATAGGCATCATAAAGCCCTTGCTTCATTGCCTGATCAGCTAAGTAGCCAGGGTTAACTGAGACTTTAATCTTGAGGTTTCCGCTAATTGCCATTATGCAAAAGATAGAATGATCTAAGTTTAGCTTAGCGATCAACTTGTTTCTTCATCTAAATTCTGCCAAAAAACATTACTTAATTGATTCGACCTATCATTCGAGATTTGCCAAGCTTCACCAATGGTGGGCCAAGTTACCAGAAATCATCGAAACTTTTGGCCCCGACTCTCTTGAGGCATCTTTCGCTCTAGATAACCTGGGGGAATTGGCAAACCTAGATTTTAAATTATCGGAATTGCCGCCAGAAGAGCTAAACGAAGCTCTAGAAAAGATTGCAAGCGCTAATTTTCAATTTAAAGAAGAAGAACCAGAGGGCGCACCCACAAAAAAACCCCAAGAACCCCTCTCGATAGAAGATTATCAATCCCAGTTAACAGTAGATCTAGTCAACTCTGGGCTATGCCCTGACCTAAGAGCTGCGATCGCGATTTCAGATATCACGCCCCATAAGCTTTTAGAGGGTTATATTAAGGCTCGCTTGAATTTCCTCAACCGCGACCAGATAAACAACGAAGAAGCTGCCGAGAGTCTCATGCAAGAGCTCAAAGATGGCAGCTTCTTTGGTAAGGCAGAAAAAGGGAAAGATCCCTTTAGGGACGGCGTACTTCAAGCGATGAATATCAGGCCCCCCAAGGCAGCTCAGGCTAAACCAAAGCTCGAAGGGATGCCAGACTCAGTCAAGAAGGCGCTAGGCCTTTAATATTTCGTGGTCGAGTCGAGATCTGCCGCTTTTAGTGTAAGCGATCAGATCTTTCCCTTTCTTGTCTGGGCGATCGCAAGTCACGACTTTTAATCCAGACTTAGCGTATCCAGTAAAGCGATCGCGAAGCTCTTCGGGCAGCTTTTGGCAATCTTCAGCGCTCATCACCTTGGGTTCTGACTTCGCTTCGGTTTTAGGCGTTTCAGCTTTAACCGCTTCGGTCTTAGTTGCCTTAGTTGCAACTTTAGATTCAATTGTTTCAGACATAACTTCCTACTTCCTACTTCCTACTTTTTACTTTAATTAAGCGGCATCAAAGAATACATAAGGCACGGAAAAGCCAGCGGGAAGCAAGCATCTAAACTCACGGGTAAATTCATCCGCGCCAGGGTCAAAGTTTACGCCGTTCAAAGAAGTTGCTCTGGGAATCCATAAACGCTTATCTGCAAAACGAGTCCCGCAAACTTTCATAAATAGTTCTACGTTGGCATAGGGGGTATAATTGGTATTTCCCCCAGTGATCTCAACTGTTGATTCAGTAGTTCGATAATAGACCACAGCCACTTTGCCGTTATAGCTGGCGTCAACCGTAATCGTGTCTGCTGTAACCTCAAAGTTTGTCGCGTCAATTGTACCGCCGCTAGCCTGGAAAGCCAGACTAATATTGCCTGGAGCCAAGGCATCAAGGATGACAACACTAACGTTTGCTTGATCAACAAGCAGCCCTGTGACGGTCAAAGCTCCTCCTGCTATTGTCCCGCTAACCAAAGTTGGCAATTCAATGCTGGCTGAAGTTTGCCGTCTGTTGTTGAAAAGAATCCAGTTAATTGCCTCTTCGTCAAGGATCTGAGTTCCCATATTGCAAGTGAATTCAGAGTCTTTATCGGCAACGTCAAGATCTCGCAATGGAGTACAATCGGTCTCCGAATGCCCCTTAGATACATCAACAGTTCTTTCCTCTGTCAGGGTACAAGTAAAAGCAGGCGACAGGTACATTGAGCCATCGACAGGATCTCTCGCGCCGATTACTCCAACGCCCGTAATATTATTTGGCATAGCTAGTCACTCACTATCAATTCGGTAGTGACTAGCAATCTAAAGGCGATCGCAGCTAGAATTTAAAAATCGTGACTAATGGTCAAATCCTTTGACAGCTAGGCAATTATCGACGCCAAATATCCATAAAATAATTGGAGCTAGAATTCGTTTGGCGAGGACATCAAAATTTTTATACCAAACAACGCTTGCTGAAGAAATCGGAGTATCGTCTTCTTATTTGAGCAAGATTGAGTCTGGCGATCGCGTGTTATCTGCGGCCTTGATGTGCAAAATTGCGATCGCCCTGGGAGTTAGCGAGGCAAGTTTAAATCCCTATCGCAGTATCGACAGTTGGGGAACGCCTCAACTTCCGATCAGAGATTAGCGATCGCCACCTCGTAGGCTTGTTGTTCCTCCTCTGTCCAGTCTTCGAATTCCTGAATGTCTTCAAGCAACGCTTCGTAGCGAAGAGCTTCTTTTTTCCAGTCAATATTCTGCTCTTCCATCAAAAAAACTCCCTAGCCTGTTTCCTGCGGCCCGCGAAGCGGATCTCTCCCGCGATTGCGTTAGAAAAAGCCCGCTCCTCCTCCCACTCCTGCGATCGCGCCTTGATCCTCCCAAAGTAAAAAGAAATGCACACATCCTGTTCCTCCAGTATCTTGGTTTTTGTTATATTCTTTGACGATAGACCGCTGAGGGTTCAAATGGATTCCCTTAAATAGTCCTTCGTAACCATCGCATTGCAATTTCTTGAGCGTTTCATTCTTGATCTGAGCCGCCCAATTATCGATCGCATCTAGTAATTCCAATAGAGTATCTTTGCTAATAGTCAATTTAATATGAATCTTGTAGCAAGTCTGATTGGTAGCCAGATTCATCGGATAATTGCGATCGCTTATCTCTTCATCAAGGAAGATAGCTCCACGAGGACTCATAGTTGAATCATGCTCAATTTGATAATAGAGCCAATCAATATCAGGGTAAAACTGGGTCGTCTCTTGAGTTAAATACTCGGCCAATTTCTGTCTTATTTCTGGAGCTTTAGTTATAGGATCTGGCATTTCTTAAAGTAGGAAGTAGGGAGTAGAAAGTAGGAAGTTAAATTTCGCCGATCGCTTTTAAGACTTCTTTTCGTCTGCGGTCGGCGTCGCAATATTCCCAGATTTGCTCCAAGGTCGTCTCGCGATCGCAAAAGATGAAACTTTGCTGACCTTCTTTTTTAATTGGTCTTAAAGAAAACACCACATGAGCAAAATCTGTCAAGTCAAGTCCTAGATCTGTGCAGTGCGGGAACACAACATATTTTTGTTGATCAAAGCAAACAAAAGAGAAGTCAGTATGTTGTCCTGCTAGCCGAATAAGTCGCTGAACGACTTCATCTTCGGGATGAAAATAGATATTTATAGTTTCTCTTTCTTTGATTTTGTCAAGCTTACAATAAGGAGCTTTTTCCCCTGTTTGTAAATCAACTATTACCCGTCCTATTTTAAGTGCGATCGCCTCAATACAGGCTAATGGCATGGTTTGATAACTCCCTATTTTAGTTACTTTCTACTTTCTACTTCCTACTTCCTACTTCCTACCCGCTCCTTTTGAAAAATATCCACCAATAAGATCGCTTGGCACGCGATCGCCTATAACTCCAGTTCAACCGCTCCTTTGTTACGCCTCCATCCGAGCTTAACCAATAGGCCGCATTAGCATTGGGCTCATCATTGCGAACTAGGGTTAATCGATAAACCTCGGTATCTAGCTTAAGACTTGTATCATAAGCAAGCATTTCATTGGTAACGCTTACCTGTCTCAAGTAAGGGTTGCTATCGTCTAAATTCAATAATTGGCTTGCCGTACCAGCATCTGCGCCAACCCAAATCGACCAGGGGTTATCCTCAGCCGCATCCCTATCTAAAAGTGTTTGTTGAATTTCTGTTACCGACAAGGTCACCGCGATCGCGCATCCACTAGGGAGCCTCCGACAATATTAAAAATATGAGTGAAGGCAACTCTTGTCCCTCCGTTGTAATTGGTCGTTCCATCGAAGCCGCGAAAGCTACCCTTAAGATCTTCGATCTCACTAAACACTCCCACTCGAATCGTATAACCTCTTGTGCGATCGCTAGGGCCGTCATAACGGTGATAATCATGCATAATAACCGGAGGCAAATCGAGAGATCCTTGATCGCTTAAGGTTATTCCTGCTGTATCTAGATTCCCCACAGCCTCCAGGGCTTCCAAGACATCCTTGATGATTGAGCGAGAGTCACGACTCGTAAATTCTGGCTTGTAATAATCGACCCTCAAATCCGCAACGGCACTGGTCACACCTTCTTTGATCTCTTTTGACTTGGGATTTGGCGCGTTGTAATCTTCGCGATTAACAGGTAGCACCAAGGTATCACCGTTAAAAAGCGCCCCATTTTCCAAGATATTAAAAGGAGCTTTAAGCCCTGTTGGCAAAGGGAAAACTATTTTATTGAGCTTGCCCATTGTTCAGAAAAAGAAACATTATGTTCGACATTAATAACTAAAATAATAATAGAACAGACTTACAACAAGAGGACAAGATGGCTCAGATATTTGGCACTGCGATCGCAGATTCACTCCCAGGAACATTAGAGGATGACATCATCATTGGTGACGGAGAAGGGGATTTTATCGGCGGGGATGAAGGTGATGACTTGATACTTGGTGGAGATGGTGAAGACGCCATTTACGGCAACCTAGGAGACGATATTCTTTTGGGAGGGTCTCACGCCGATCTTTTAGTAGGGAACGAAGGGGCTGACACCATTGATGGGGGCTCGGGAGCTGATCTTATTTTTGGCAATCAAGGATCTGATTTTCTTTCTGGCGGTGCGGACGCTGATGTGATCTCTGGTGGTGCAGGGGCCGACCTAATTCTAGGAGACGAAGGGGATGACATCCTTGCCGGGGATGGCGGTAATGATCATCTAATTGGAGGCGCGGATCATGACATGCTCTGGGGGGAAGGCGGCGACGACACCCTAAATGGAGGGGCGGGCTCAGATAATTTATTTGGTGGTGCAGGAGCCGATACTTTTGTCTTAGAAGCTGGTAACGGAGAAGATGCGATCGCTGGGTATTTTGACGGCACTG
This sequence comes from Xenococcus sp. PCC 7305, assembly GCF_000332055.1. Taxonomy (GTDB): domain Bacteria; phylum Cyanobacteriota; class Cyanobacteriia; order Cyanobacteriales; family Xenococcaceae; genus Xenococcus. Next base: position 63,631 of record NZ_ALVZ01000225.1, read on the forward strand.
ATATTTTCTCTCTAGGAGGGGGATTAACCTATGAAGAGCTCGCCATAGGAGGCGGCCCCGCAGCCGCAACTATTTCGGTCGCAGCGACGGGTGAGGTTTTGGTATCTGTCCTAGGCGTAGATTCAAGCTTTATCGGAGCTGAAGACTTCGCCTAAGTGCTATCGAAAAAAGATCGCATCTTGGGGAAAAGTCGGATTAGTTGTTTCTTCAGCAAAAGTTTCTGCAATTCTTTCTTTTTCGGTACGCGATCTCGAAGAGATCCGCTTCGCGGGCCGGGAATCTTGATCTCAGTCATAGCTCTGATTTTTGCTAGCATTGTTGCGGCGGCGACAGACCTACACTTTGTCCATTTACCAAACAAGGAGGCGGACTTCAGTGATTGTCTTACGGGCTATCGTCGCCCTCTCTACTTTAACAGTTTTTCCCAAACAGAACTCAAGTGTTGCCAGATGCAAGCTCCCAGGAAAAGCTAGTCTTAGAAAACCAAAATCTAGCCTACGCGATCGCCAATAAGCTCACCCAAAGTTCCCCCGCAGAGTTTGATGATTTGGCTCAAGTGGGGCTAATTGGATTGATCAAGGCCGCCAGAAATTTTGATGCTGAGAAGGGGCGCTTTAGAGCTTACGCTGGGGCAAAAATCAGAGGCGAAATATTGCATTATCTTCGGGACAAGCATTATATAGTTCGCTTTCCACGAAGGATTAAACCTGAACCTATCACCTCTCTAGATGTACCTGTCGGCGACGGAAATATTTTTTTGGTCGATACCTTACGCGATCGCCATGAAGACTCAAAATACTTAGACCTCTACCTTGCGATCGCAAAACTTGAACCCAGAGAAAGAGAAGTCATTGAGCTGCAATTTTTAAAGGGGATGGCTCTACCTGCGATCGCACGAGCCAAAGGATTCACTGCTTGGAGGAAAAGCAAATCTGGCTTACAGAACCTGAGACAATTCCTAAGCTAGAAACAATTTGTTTAGTTCAATAAACTAAAATAGTTGAGATCGCATTTTCTCTTTATCTCAATGAGCTTAAATACCTTAGCCGCCCTCCAAAAAATACCTAACCTAACTGTCCTACGCGCCCTTGGCGATGCAACTGCGCTAATCAATGCAGGAATTTCCAACCCTTCAGATGATCAAAAAGCTAGGATTGATGGCATGCGTCGCTTGGTAACTGCGATCGCAGAAAACGATATCACTCCCGTTCCCACTAATCACGAATTTGACCTAAGGAATATCGAGTATGTCTGGCGGCAAACTTCAACCTTAGCCGCTCTTGAGCCTGGGATTGTCGCTCCCCTTGATGACGTTGGTCGCTATTTCATGATCAACAATCCTGTTACCTATCAAGCAACGGCTCCCGCCGAAGCTCCCACAATTCCCAGTCTGCTCTACATTGCCGAGCTGACCTCTCCAACTCGCTTTGTTAAATGGCGATCGCCTGACAAATTACCTGATACTCCTGTTGTGGGAGACTGGATTCCTGACTATGATCCGATTGAGGTTGATATCGCAGATCCTGGGCTGCCTACTTTTAATGCTGATTTTGTCGGGCAAAAGGTAAAGAATATCAATGCCACCTCTCAAACTGGCGTTGTGTTCGAGGCGGTTGACACAACGGGAACTTGGAAAGCTTCTTTGGTTGATAACGGCGGCTTTGTTTTTGGAGCTAATATTACAGGGAATCTAACCATTGACGGGGCGATCGGAGGCAAACAGAGGAATTTAACAGCAAGCTCTGTTGTTACTCTTCCCGATGATTTACCTAATATAAGATTTCAACTTGCCGTGTTTGATGCGATCGCGGGAAGTGCCATTACTTTGGAATTAGCTGCTGCCACTACCATTAATGGCTCTGCTGGGTCAATTTCAGGGTTGGCGAACAATATTTACACGGTTTGGAATAATGGGAACGCTTGGTACGCAGATTGATCAAGATCAAAACAATTTGTTCAGAGATATGTACTAAAATATTGGAAGGCGCAAAGCCTCGGAGTTAGCGAGGCAATATCAGCGCAGTCCACATATTCAGAGTATGCAGACCATGAATGATCTTATCAAAATTGAAGAAAGAGCAGACGGGGTTTTAGTAGTAGACTCAAGGTTGATCGCTGAAGATCTTAATGTTCAGCACAAAAACTTACTTGCTACGATCAGGAAAAAGATTGATCGGCTAGAGTCCCATTCACCAGTCGCGTTTCAAACGCGCGTGGTCAAAAAACCGCAGGGAGGCACTTACCAAGAAATTTACTGTCTTCTTGACGAAAGACAATCTTTAAAGCTGATGACTTATTCGAGAAACACAGAACAAGTTTTAAACTGCAAAGATAAACTAGTCGATTCTTTTTTAGCGGCAAAAAAAGTAATAAAAGAAGTCATCCCTCAGCAAAGCGATCGCATCAAGCAATTAGAGCTTGAGCTAGAACTCAGGAAAGCTGAAGCCGAGGCGGCAAAAGCTCAGACAATCTTGATTGAGAAACGAGAAAACGTTGTTAATTTTTGTCCCGAACCTGTCCAACAGAAAATCTTGGGCTTTCAAGTGGTGGAGAAAGTTGAATATCGAGATCGAACCTTTGTCGAGGAAGACTTGATTAATGATGGCTCGACAGTAACTAAGGCTTTCTTGTGCGACAGATACGGGTTCAAGACCAGAAACGGAGCGCCCAGCTACTCAGCTTTAAACAAATTCTTGACCCAAATTGGAGCCGATAATCATGGGCATTTGTGGGACAGTACTATGACGGTGCGAACCAACAAGCAATTTAAGCGCGAGCATCTAGGGCTGTTGGACGATGCCTTTCAAAAATGTTCTAGACAGATGTTCCTTGGGGAGTAGCAGCAAAAAAAGATGATACAAATTATTTTTCATCTCGTAGGTGACTATGTTTTTCAGTCTGACTGGATGGCGCAAAATAAGACGAAAAGCTCTGCGATCGCGATGCTTCACGCGATCTCATATTCATTGTTATTTTGCTTTTTGGTTAACTGGATTGGCTTGCTACAGATAATATTTACCCACTACCTCATTGATAGATTTCGGCTGGCTCGCTATGTGGTTTTTACTAAAAACTTTTTAGCTCCGCGCTCCAAGTGGGTTAACTGGGATGAATCGAGCCAATACGGCTATAGCAAAAAAGTCCCTGATTACATTGCTTTTTGGTTATTGATAATTACTGATAATACTTTGCACTTAGCCTGTAATTACTTTGCGATTTATTATTTTGGCGGCAATTTAGCAGGGAACTGAAAAAATCACGAGATCGCATTATGAAATTTTTCTTAGATACAGAATTTATTGAAGACGGGAAAACCATTGATTTAGTATCAATAGGTCTCGTTTGCGAAGATGGGAGCAGCTACTATGCAATATCAACTGATTTTGATCCGTCCAAAGCTGATCCATGGGTGGTCGAAAATGTGCTTAAAAAACTGCCTCCTATCTATTGGGATGAGAGCGACAACCCAGAAAATCTGATAACCCAAAACTGGGAGCCCTATCGAGTAAACAAAGGAGATCCGAACCTTACTGAAGAAGAGAAGAAAGACATTTTAGCTTGGCGATCGCGGGAACAAATAGCATTTGAAGTGGTGGGAGGGATCAAAGGAAGATGCGTTAATAAATCTGGATGGAGCGTCGAGGAGACTGTGGATATCTTCCACGACAAAGATCGGCTCTGGAAGCTAGAGCTTGATAAAGAGCCCGAAATATGGGCTTACTATGCAGACTACGACTGGGTTGTTTTGTGCCAACTGTTTGGGACAATGATGGATTTGCCCAAAGGTTTCCCCATGTATTGTCGCGACATCAAACAGGAATGCGATCGCCTGGGCAATCCTGAATTACCAGCGCAAGGAGAAGATGAACATTCTGCGATCGCGGATGCCTTCTGGAATAAGAAAGCTTGGGAATTCTTAAGAGATTTCGAGGCAGCCCAAGGAATTCAAGAAAGCCTCAATTTAATTTAGTTTAGCGATCGCAAAAAAAATAATAACCTAAAATCAATGTCAATAGAAAAGTTTAAAGAGCTATGCAAAGCAATAAACATTAACTATAAAGCTAACTTGCTTGAGTCTCCCGATGACTGGGTAGGACAAGAAATAGAGGGAATTGCGATCGCGGACAAAGACAACGAGTTTCTTGTTGTTAAGTTCAAGAGTGGCAAATGGGGGTTTCTTGGCACAGAAAGTTCTGAGTCATCTGAAGATTCTTGGTTTATTGATGAATTTTTATGGTTTGCTGGCAAGATGAATTGGAGTGCTTCGGAAGAGTCTCTAGCAAGAGCGATCGCAAAACTTGAAAAGAACGATGAATTTTTTGAGCTTCAAAAACTTGCAAAGATTGAAATTGATAAAGCGAATGAAGACTTGGACAAAAAGATAAGGCGAGAAACCTACCTAGAACTCAAAAAAGAATTTGAACCCAAGGAATGATAGGTAAAGCTCTCTCCTATGGCAATAGAAGCGATCGCATAACCGTCCAACTAAGTGACGGAACAACTGTTAATGCGATCGCAGCCAACTGCGTCAACTCCTCTCAAGTAACTATTGTCAAAGAAGGGGAGCAATATTACGCTTGGGGTTCAACCCCGCCCGTTACAGTCCTCAGCAAAAGAGAAGCTTCCGTTAGAAGGCCAGAGGATGATATCGAACCAGAAGAAATTATCTTGCCCTTCCAGGTTTTATTTACCACTCCCGTTCAACTTGGAGGCGATCGCAATCAAATAACCCTAGCCAATTTTGATCCAGTTACCATTGGCGGGATAAACAACCTCGGAGAGCAGCAATATTTGGCCGTATGGCTACAGGAGCAGATTGTTCAGGACAATAATGGCTCTCAATCTTTTCTGGGCTTTCCTGGGGTTTTTAATGCGATCGCTCCGACCTGGATTGGCAATGGCATCTTAAGCGCGATCGCCTATCCTCAGTTTCCCGAAGAGAATTTAACAGAAGAGATTACGGATGACGAGTTACCCGAAGCTGTTCAGCCACCCCTCTACCCGAGCTTTGTTCCCTATCCCCTAGTAGAGGATATTGTGGGGACTACCACTTACACTCAATCTGATACAGGCTATAACTACAGCCAAGTTGAGACATATGACTTTAATTACGTAGTTTCAGGAGATGCGGGCTTGACACCAAACCCAGCTCAACCCCAAGCTTTTTGCACCCCCGGGAATAATGGCGCTGTCGATATTCTGTTTTTCTTTCGAGATACTCGGTTTAACTATCTGGCGACAACCACCGAAACCCTAACGGGAACAGTTGATGTTCATTTCAACAATCAAGTCTTCAGTGGCGATCGCACGGAAACTTATGAATCAACCTTTAGCTACATCCAAGTTGATGCTCAATTTAGAACGCGATCGCCCTTTATCTGTGCAGGGATTCTTTTCTCTTGGGTTCCTACGGCTAATCGGACTGGAACCTGGGAAGGGCAGACCGAAACAACCGAGTCTAGCTATACTCGCACCATTACCGAAGAGGAATGGAGTAAGCCCCTAAGTTTATCCTTCACTAGGCCGCAACGGCATTTAAGGACAGAGACAGGAACTCAAGATAGCGTTTACGATGTTCCCTCCAAAACTTGGGATGTCCCCGCAGGAACCTCGACCGAGCAATACGAGGCTGAGGGGACGGATACCGAAAATATCACTAGGATTATCAGCGAAGATAGGCTCACTCCAACAACTAAATTAATTTCTGGAGATGGTAACTTTGTACTGTTTACAGAGAAATCTATTAGCTTAGAATCTGACTTCACTAGCGATCGCATACGAAATATCTCTAAATTCCACGACCTTAACGTAACCGTTGAAAATAGTGTAACCAGCCATGTCGAAAGAACCATTGTCACTCAAGCAGCCAGCGACTCCTTTTACCTTGCTAGCGCAGATATCCTTAGTCCTATTTCTACTGGTACTAGCTGGCTATTTAGCATTGTTACCGATCAAGCTCTCGACGTTGGAACCTTTACCTTGCAGAACGATAACGGAGATCCTGTTTTAAAATCCAACTTAAACGCGATCGCGGAATATACCAAGGTTGAAGATAAAGTGGCCGAAGAAATCACCTATAGCGATGTGATCAACAGCCAAATTGCTTTTTGGAATACTATAGAGTCATCGTTGGTTTACCTTGTAGTTGATTCAGTGCGATATCGGGGCGTAATCCTTGGCCTAAACTTCTCTGATGATTTTGACCCCGACTTTACTATTCAAGTTATTCGCTCCATAAGTAGCGTAGCTATACAAATTCTCTCGGCAGAAACTTACCCCCAAGGATTAGCCGAGCCTGGAGAGATACTCATCTATCCCGTAGAGAATTGCTCCGTCTTGCTGCGCGATCGCATTCTATCTGAAACGAATAAAGTCCATGCCAATCTTGTCGGGAATTTACTTTATTTCTCTAAGTCGATCATTGAAGATTTAAGTTTATCTGAACAAGTAGCCGAGGTTTACGCGATCGGGGAAACGGTTACCCAAGAAGCTCCTGAAGCGGGAGCCTTTGTTCCAATCAGTGGCGGTAATGCGATCGCAACCAGCTATTATCCAGCATAATTTACTATTGACAAAGCATCTAAGAAACAGGGAGAAAAGAAGATGAAATCAAAGCTAGAAACTAGTATCGCAAGTAAATTTATCTCGACCAAAGTAAATTCGATTGCCATAGCGATCGCAAATCTATTACTAGAACTATCAATAAACGAAATTAGTACATTTAGTACTTCACAAGTTCTTGCTAACTGGGAAGTTAAAATTGTGAACAAACCACTTCAATTAGAAATATGGTTTCCAGTAATTGACTTGCTGATTGCCGTTACAGAAAGTGGCAAACTGCTTTTAAATTTAGCCGAAAATGATTTTACAGAAATCGATCTCGGTGTTTTAGTAAATGTGTATCGCAACAAGGTTAACCATTATTCGATCACCAAAAATTCTTGACTACATTTCAATATAAACATTTTGTTCGACAAGGCGATATACCCTGAGCACTAAGCCTCTCCCTCTACCGCTTCTTGTAGTTCTGCCAAATAATTTTTTTCAACAACAACATAATCAAGCTTTTCGACTTCCGCGATCGCGGCATTAGGATTAATGTGGAACGGCATCCCCAACAACCTTTCTTTCCCTTTAAGAGATCTATCTTGTACCTTGCTCCAGTAGTCTAGCGAGACAGAGCTAAATTTCTCAATTCTTGACTCGATCTCTTGTTTTTCCTCTTCATCAGAAGCCTCAAGCCTTTTGCTTTTTAGCTCTTTTAATTTATCAAGTTTATATTCTCCGTACTCTGTGGCTATTTCAGCGTAAACATTGTAGGCGTGAATATGAGTTTTTTGAGCTTCGACAATATCTTGAGCGAGCCTAGTACTTTTTTGTTCAATAACCTTTTCAGTGGTCTTTTGAACCATCCTTGTCCGATAGGCGTCTCTTTGGTCTTTCCATCGTCCGTTTGGATCTTTGCCGCTCCACTTCTTAAGTGTACTTGGGGCAAAGGATGTGGCCTCTGCTAATGTATCAAAAGTATAGTCTTCTTCGGACTCCACATAAAGCCTTCTGGCTTCTTCTGGTGTGCAAGTTCCTTTTTTATTCACATCCGCGATCGCGCTTCACAACAACTTCATATTAACTCAGCTAATCCAAGGCTCCATTTGCGATCGCACTTAAGCCTTGAGAATAGACACTTATTCTATCAATTACATATCTGCGATCGCAAATGGTCTTATCGTCAATTTCCGAGTTGACAAAGCAGTCTGTTAGCTTGTCTGGATCGCCTTCTGAGCCCAGGCAGGAAAAGCTTACTGGGGAGCCGTCTTCGTTCAAATCATCGGACACGATCGCGGCTAAGGGCTGGCAACAATCCAAGCCGCGCATACATTTTTCAGGGAGCCTCATGAGGATTCTTTTTCAAGTACAAGTTCGGTTAACTTTGAGTTGGCAGCAGCTAAAGTATCAAGTCTACCAGAAAGATAGGCGATTTTTTCGTCCTGTCTTTTGTCCACGGCTTGCTGAGCGTTTTCTAATTTTCTTACAATCCCAAAGACCTTAACGATAGTGGCAAAAAGAACTGATACAGCCCCCGCGATCGCAGCCCATTCTAAAATTGACGCCATAATAAACACCTAAAACTTTAAGACAATTGTAGCAACCAAGCCATCAGAGGTTATGCCCCCCCAGGTATTCATCTTGACCTCTAGGCAAAAAAGACCCCGTAGGTTTATCCATATTTTGCTCTGCCACCTTTTGGAGAGCCTTAGGAGCAAAGGCCCCGATCGCAAATAAGACCGCCATCTCCGTTCCAATATGACTATCCTTCATTACAGCAACCCCGCCAAAGGCGATCGCCGCAAACAGAGATAAAAGGCACATTAGCCTCATCTGACTATAATTTCCGTTGTCCTCTTGAAGGAACCCGACTTTTTTTGGTTTGGAGGCTGCCATTTTCTTCTTTAGCTAAACACTTTGTTCTGGTATCAAAACATTTTCTGCTACAGTTGTCTTCATAAAAAGAGATTTACAATTTTTTCTCCTCTTGCTTCGCCATGGTGATGCTCCCACACCGTAGCGATAGCTCGGTGTGGGCTTCCCGGTAGCCCATAATTGATGAGCTAAGAGAACTTCCTTCGAGGTACTGTCGGTAGCAGAATTGGTTACTACCGGATTCCCTCTACGGCGTTTTATAGTTGGGAACACATCCAGCCCAACTCTTTTGATATTTATCCCCGCATTGATATCGCGGTCTATCAAAAGCTTTAATTCTTCATCCCAATATTCTCGAATACTACAATCGGTGAAAATAAAATCATCACGATAACTTAGTAATTGAGAAGTATATGCGGGATTCACTTCTTTAACTATCGCACCAGCTTTTCCAGCTTTGTACTCTAGTATTTTGAAAAATTGACCAAATCCGGCATCAGCCCAGGACAGATTTAATCCAGACTTTGCCGATTGCCCATTGGGAATATATTTCCCGTTATCATCAGTTTTTGGTTTGTTCCTTCGGCTTAATCCTTTGAGGTTGAGCTTTTCGTGAAAGAAAACTTGTTTCCCTGTATCTAGTAGAGCTTGAGCGGTATTGTAAGCATGGTCTTTTCTGGAGCGAGCAATTCTTTGGTGTAATCTTGCTTCTTTTTTAGCAAGCTTTCGCCGAGATTTGCTACCTTTAGTTTTCTGTGATTTTCTTTGAGAAACTTTAGCAAGCCTGGTTTTGGCTTTGCGAAATGATTTTAAGCTGGGCAGCTTGGCCCCTTCAGAAGTAGCCAGATAATCACTTTCATGAAGCACCGCATCCATGCCCATTGAGTTTTCCCAAGTGGGAATAATATCAGCTTTAAAATCGGGAATGATATCATCTTGCAGCCTTAAGTTGATATACCAGCCATCAGTCTTCTTGATCACTTGAGCAGACTTTAGGGTTACTCCATCGGGCAATGGGCGATGATGACGAAGTTTAATAAGCCCCATCTTTGGTAGAGAGATATAGAGAAACTTCCCGCCCACAGAACAAGAATGTAGTTTAACTCCCTCAAATACCATTGAGCGAAAACGGGCTTGATTCTTGAACCTCGGTTTTCCACTGCGTTTCCCATTCTTGTCCCCAGCAATAAATCTCTTAAATGCTAGTTGAACTCGCTTACCGACTTCTTGTAATGTATTTGCTGGTACAGAAGAAAAATCCAGTAACTCCCCACTCCAGCCCACAGCAACCAAGTCTTGCTTAAGGATAGGAAGCTGTTTTTTCTGCCCATAAAATTCGGGCTTATCTTTGAGCTCTGGCAGATGGCAAACCAAGGGGCATCTATCTATATAGCTACGATTTCGCTCCCACCAATCAAACCTTTCTCCGAGTTGACGGTTATACCAATAGCGACAAACACGAAGCCAGTCATTGAAGATTAGCTTTTGCTCTGTGGTTGGGTTGAGTCGATATTGGTAGTTATAGATCATGGCTGGAGCGAAGATTAGTACTCTAAACAAATTTTTTAGAACTCCAAACAAAATAGGCAAACAAAACTATTAGGTAATACACAGAAAAATTACTTACTTGTGTCAGGGATGAATTCCATCAAATCACCAGGCTGACAATTTAGGGCCAAACAATACTTCATCAACGTCTCTGCGTCTAGCCGTGACGGGCGATTTAATGTGTTCAAGTGCTTAGAAATGGTTGCTCTGTGTAAGCCAGTTCTTTTAATAAGTTCGCTTACGCTTACCTCTCTTTCCGCCATAACGACTTTAAGTCGCCATTTTATCCTCATGAGAAGACGATCTAGATTATTTAGTTGCGCTTCCATCTTATTCTTTAATCTTTTCGGTGACAATATTGGCTTTATGCTTCAAATGTACACCAAAAAGAATATTTAGTCAATAAGTAGATTTACAAAAACGTAATGCATAATTAATTTGCTTTTATCTTGACTTTTGAAGTCGAATCGACGACAATAATAATAACAAGCAAAACAAAAGCGATCGCCTCTCCCGCAAAAGAAAAAACGATCGCCTTCATCAAAACTAATTAAATATATTATGTCACAACAACTACTCGAACCTCAAGCGCCTTCATCAGGATTTAATGCTCTAGCCTTCGAGCTTAAGCATTACGAAGACTATCAAAGGCTAAACACTCCCTATTACGAAGTTATTGGTCGTTTTGACCATAACGACGGAATTCATAAATTTCTCCTTTTGGCTGATTGTTTCCAGGCTGGCGAATATTACAAAGATCCCTGGGGCTCCGATTGGATTGGCAAGTCTTTCTGCAACGGCAATAGCAAAGAAGTTCTTTTCTCCACTAGAGATTTGGCTGTTGCTTATTTAAAACGCCAGTACGCAGCATCTTGTTAATTGTCCAGCTCGCCATTTAATTGGCGGGTATTTTTATTATTTATTTGGAGAAAAGACCATGAAAGTCCAACAGGGGAATGTATCGACATTGAACTATAGATTAATTTCAAAGCTTAAAATGATTCAAAAATCTCTTGCTCTTGATGAATTGGAAATTGAAGGGTTCGAGGATCACTATGGGGTTGAGATTCAAGAAGTATTGGATATTAATAGGCAAATATTTAACGCTCATTTAAAGGGGAAAGTCGGCCTCAAGTAGTTAACCACGCACCTGTCCCTAGGAGGGCTGGGGACAGGTGCAAGCTTCTTAGAGGTTACGATGGAAAATAATTTTGTTTCTCGTGGGCGTTCTATATCAGGCTTAAAAGCTCATCTGGTCTTAACCACCAAGTACAGGCGCAAAGTGCTTAATGCCTCAATGATCGACAGGCTCCACGAAATATTTAAAGCTTTGCTCGATAAATGGGATTGCAAAATAGTCGAATTTAATGGAGAAAGAGACCATATTCATCTATTGCTTCAATACCATCCAGAAATACATTTAAGCAAGGTTAATTAACAATCTTAAAAGCGTTTCTAGTCGCAGGTTAAGACAAGAATTTTTGCCAATGTTAAAGAAAACGTATTATCGCAAAAAAGTACTTTGGAATAGCAGCTATTTTCTTGCCTCATGTGGCGGAGTAACAATTTCAACTTTGCGGAAATACATTGAGAACCAAGGCAGACCAACCAATTAAAGACTGGCATTCATCCCACGTCTGTACCCGATAGGGGCAGCGTGGGATGAATGCCAGCAGAGCTAAATCTACAGCATGGTTTTTCCTCTTTCGATACAATGGGACAAAGATTGTATCGAAACTATGTTAGCTATCTTTCTTGCTTTCTGGGGGCTTACTGCCCTTGCTGACGTGGCCCTAGCCGATGGCCCAATAGTCCTCGAATGCAGCTCAGAGCTCTTGGAACCACAGTTTGATTTTATAGATGATTGCCCAGAAGCCGCGATCGCCAGGCAAATAAACTTAAAATCCCAGCCAGATATAGATCCGTGTAAAAGTTTACTTGGGGTAAGACAAATTTTCCCTGACTGCGATGTCCAAGAAAAAAAACTATTGGATATTCAATTTCAAGGAAAATATTTAGATGCTCTTAAGATTTTTTCTGACCGCGCCTTCTTACAGGAAATACTAGACCAGGCAGACCCTCCTGTAGCAGAACACACCATTGTAGCTATCACAACCCCTTATTCTTGTTCCGATATTTTTGTTTCAAGCGATCTTTCTCTGCAAGTCCCAGTGACTCCTACCTGCGGGATTACTAGGTCAGCCTATGTAAACACCTTTGAGATTACGCTAAAAAACCCTATCCATGAAAGCGCGATCGCTATCCAAAGGTACCTTGAGGGATTACCTATAGTTATCGAAAACGAACTTAAGGTTGACATACTTAACAGAAACAGCCTTTTCTTCTCTCTGACCAGGAATCGCGGAATAAAAGGAGGAATACTTAACGGGGCTTTTTGCGAGACTATTAGTATTTTTTTGAGCATAGACAATGATAGTCGGATTGCAGTATTCGTAGTTGAGGGCGATCATGCTCAACCCAACACGCCAAACCCTTTTACTGAAACATGCCCCAAAGACCCCGCTCGCTATAGCTCGACTAATGCCCGTAAACCAAACGAGGTTTCTGATTTTGCGAATCGACTCAGGAGGGAATTCAATACAGAAAGAGAAGAGGTACTGAATTGAATCCAGTTAGACTGCTTTTGGTTATATGCGTCATACTTTTTGGCAATTACCTTTTTGCTCTTGCCGCTTGCGGACTGGCTTTTGCCAGAGGCTACTACACAGGCGAAGAATTTCTTGATGTTTTTTTGGTGACCACTGCTTTTATTGGGATTATAAGCGGCAATGCCTATCGCTTTTTTTCCGAGAACAAAGAAAAAGATTTTAGCCGAATAACCAAAAGATTTAACTTTATTTTTGTATCTGTTGCTATTTTAATCTGCCTTTTTTCCTCTGCCTGGTTTGACCTAGGGATTTACTTTAGCCTTATCGGCGTCCTGTCAGAAACAGGAACCAAGCTTTATTTTGTTTTTTACGAGCTAATGGGAGGCGCTGCTTTAGGAACTTATTTACTGCCCGACATTTGGCTTTCTCTAAAAAAAATGAAGAAGGATGAGCTTATTTGAAATTGCCCAACAAATAACTGACAAGATGAGGCTTTTAAGAGCCAAGGCCCTTCCTCCTGCTGGATTAAGCCTGATCCGAACCCCCTTAGGTCTTGACGGATTGGCAGGGCATCATCAAGGATCGGCCTATCTTTGTTTTGAAGGCTCAAACGAAATTCTCGATTGGAAAGTCAACCTGGACTTTGAATGCGATCGCGAAGGATTTCACAAGGGATTCCGGCAGAGTTATAAAATAGCTCGCCGCGACATTTGGCTTAAACTCTTTGCCATTGATATCTGGGACGAATCTTTTGCAGCTAAGACCCTAACTCAAGCAAGGAAATATAAAGAGAAAAATAAATCTATTTATATTGGAGGCTACTCCAACGGAGGCGCGATCGCATTACTCGCAGCCTTAGACTTTTCCAAGCAAGGGTTTAAAGTCAATCTTGTAACCTGGGGACAACCTAAAATCATGAGTCGTCCCCCAGAGACTTCGATCCATAGATATATTAGAGTCGCTAATCCCTTTGACCCTGTTGTTCACTTGCCTTTCGGCCTTATTCATCAAGGGCAGTTGGTTCGCAAGTTTTGGTGGGGCTTTCCTCATCAGTTTCCAAAATATATTGGGCTTCCTGAACAAGTCGTCTAGAGTACAATACAAAAAACAAGCTGAGCGTTACTATGCCAAGCAGAAAGCAGATTGAGAATAGCCAAAAATACGGGTTGGTTACAGGGCAAAATCGGCTACCAAAAAGAAGTTTTGACCCTCAGACGATAACCATTGAAACTCCTAGGCAGCTAAAGCTTCAAGACTGCGAAGACTTTCCCTCCCGCGATCGCTATATTGCCTGGATCAAGTCCGATTCTCTCGTTGAGATTACACCAAACGACGAAGGTTACTGGGTAAAGGTTTACTGGAAAGGCGATCGCAACAAACCAGTCTATGAAGAGCTACTAGACAAGAATTACCAAGTACTAACCCAAGCGCACATCCCCCTTGCAGAAAATGTCAAATTTAGACCTCCAGGTAATTAAGAAATGGGAAGGCTGTAAACTCAGCGCCTACCAGGATAGTGTCGGAGTTTGGACCATCGGCTATGGTATGACCTTTTATCCTAATGGAGAAAGGGTGGCCAGAGGCGATCGCCTAAAGAATGAAGCAGAGGCAAGTCAATTGTTGCTGGAACTCGTTGACAACGATTTTCTGCCTATTGTTTCCCAAGTCCCTACCTGGAGCCAACTTAACCTAAGCCAACAATCTGCGATCCTTTCTTTTGCTTATAACCTAGGCGCTCGCTTTTTTCAGTCCCCTGGGTTTTCTTCTATTTCAAGCCTGTTACTTACCCCAGGTGATTGGGGTAACTCAACCGAAGTTCACCGAGTTTTTGGTCTATACGTCAAGGCTGGAGGAAAGACTTTGCAGGGATTGGTTAGTCGCAGAAGAGAAGAAGCTAATTTATTTTTAAAACCAATGAACCAAAGTAAATCCGTTGATACTTTTAATATTGTCGCGATCACAGATACTTGGCTCAAGAAAGATTATGCCTTGCAATCGTCTGAGCTAGACAGTACTCAAAAAGCTTTTTGCCCCGCAGGAAAAACCTATTCTTGCCAGGAAATACTAGATGATCCTTTTGAACCTGGCGTAAGCGCCTCTGGCCATTTAGATGTACAGCTTGGTTATGGCTGCGGTCGCTGGTACATCTACGGCAATCACTGGTCAAAATCGGGTGGGATGATGCACGCTGCCCCGAAATCAGCCGCAGTACAGCGACAAATTGGTAGGCTAGAAAAATACTGCCCTACTCCAAATATTCAAGGGACTAAGCCCAAATACTACAGCCAACGAGACAATTATCGCGATGCCCATAGAACTTGTAATAGCTCTAGTAATTGCGCCTATACCGATTGGCTACTTAGAATTTGCGGGAAACCTGGGATTGCCAATGATGATAGTTACATCAGAGAAGTTTTTAGGCGTGGAGATACCATCTATCACGGAGTCCAAACTAAAGTAATTAAAGAGGTTTACGGCTTTAATACTA
The DNA here is from genome assembly GCF_000332055.1 of Xenococcus sp. PCC 7305. GTDB lineage: Bacteria > Cyanobacteriota > Cyanobacteriia > Cyanobacteriales > Xenococcaceae > Xenococcus. The sequence continues at coordinate 78,697 of NZ_ALVZ01000225.1, forward strand.
AATGGATGGGCGATCGAGATATTGAGTTTGTTAACGATTTGCTGGCGGCTGGGTTTCCTGTTGTCTGTAATATTCTCCATCGTGGGCCATTAAATGCTCCCAGAGGCGGACATATTATCGTGCTTACAGACTACGAAAATCATATCTACACGGCTGACGACCCCTATGGAACTCTTGTTAGCGATTATCGCGACACAAACGGGGCTAACAGCAAAATTCCTGAAAAGGAGTTTATCGGTAGATGGCAAGGTGGTTATAGGATTCTAGCTTGAGTCGTTTAAAAAAAGAGGTCATAAATGTTAAAATCGAAAGAAATTGAGGAACTAGAACTATACAAGGAGGCGTTGTCGAATTACCCAGAAGCCCCAGAAAGGTTTTGCGCTGACCTATTGATGTCTGGGGAGATTGCAGAAGCTGAAACCCTTCAGCGATGTATCGACTCTTTAGTGATCGCAAAATTAACCGACGAGGATGTGGAGGAAGTTGAAGATCTAGTTGGCATGGGGTGCGGCGCTTGGGATACTGTAGATCCAAAAGAAATCATGTATCACGCCTATTCTTATTTGAAGAAAAAAGAGGCGATCGCAATCAAAGATAGATACGAGAGACGTATAGATTGAAAACTTATATAGAATAATTAAAGTATGCTTATTTTGTATTTTTTGGGGTTTGTGGCTTTTCTAGCTGGGCTAGCCGCATTAAAGAAATATCTTGCTTGACGCGGATTGTTTTCGCGATCGCAAGGGTCAAGGACTGTTAGATGTTTTAGTGATCCAGTCTACTAAATCCAGCCATTCCTGTTTGTCGCAATCGTCTCCAACCCAACCATCACGAGCTTTTGTTTTCTCTAGCTCTTTAAAAATCAATTCTCTTGCTTGAAAAGGAATATCCTCAAAATACTTTTTAAAGTAATCGCAAAATTCTCCCGTCGCGTAAGTCCGCCGACTCAGAGAATAGCGAAAACTTTCAACCCATAATTTCTTTTCTAGTCCAGGGTTATTAATCATAATTTTTTTAATCAAAAATTGTTGCCAATTCACTCGTCTCTTGGACTCCCCCAGGGCCAAATATTATATCCTTGCCAAACTGAGTTAACTCGTCAAAGCTATCAGCCTCCCAGCTATTCCCCAGCCGCCACTCAGTATCATCCCAAGCCCAAGGGTAGGTTCCAATACCATGCTCGGCAGCCTCAGCAATAATCACGTCTTCGCGAACGTCTCTACCCTGATGAGTTGGACCAAACTCTCCAATGACCAAGGGAAGCTCTTGTCCTGTGATGGCGTCTATAGCCGTGCGAATTTCTTCAGGGCTTTCTCCTGTCCCACCATAAAAGTGAAGGCTAAATACCACATTCTTTTGTGGATCGTGATTTAAGATTTCTTGGCCATATTCGACGATTTGAGTATAGTCTTTCCCCCAGTTGAAGGGGTCAATCACAATAGTATTGTTAATTCCCGCCTCACGAATGCGTGTGATCGCCTCTTTGTAGACAATGGGAAATTGCTCAGGATTGTCACGAGCATAAAACCAATCTCCAAACTCATTGGCAATATTGATCATCAAAGAGTCTTCGTATTTATTCCAGGTGGCAGCGCGATCCACCCACCAACCAACACCTTCATCAAGCAGTTCTTGATTGTCGTTGCGGCCAGTAAAGTCATGCAGCTCCACCATCGGCACCATCTTGTTCGCGATCGCAGTTTCAATAATCTCCGTCAGTAAATTATCGTCGGTCAACTGACCTCGTCCATCACCAATGATTCCATTTTCTAGGTCAACCTCCCAAACAATCCGCACCGAATTAAATCCAAAGCCTGCAATATTATCGAGGGAGTTTAACGCTGGGGTTTGACCATAACTATCAAACCACACATGGCGATTATTAACCCCACGAGCAATAAATTCATTGCCATTAGCATCATAAATTTTGCCATCTAAAGTAAAAAATCCTCTTGACTTGTTGTAATCGGGTCGAGCAACCTCTCCCGTTGTTGGGGGAACCCCTGGATTTGTAACAGGAGGTTCTATGATTGGAGGTTCAACTATTGGCTCATCTGGTTCTGGATCTGGCTCTATAACGGGGGGCTCAACAATAGGCTCATCAGGCTCAGGTTCTGCAATTGGAAGATCATCAGATTCCGGTACAAGAGCATAAGCTCTAACCATCTTAGGAGTGCGATCCTCTGTACTAAATCGCAGGGAATATCTTTTTTGACCTGTGTTTTCGGTCAGTTGCAAAACATATTCATAGCGATCGCCATTCTCATTAACTTCAAGGATATCTGCGTTGCGGATACTACTGGCCTGTAGCTCAAAATCCGTAACCAGCTTGACCTTGTCCTGCCCCTCTTCGAGGTTTCTCAAGGCAAGACGTATTGTTGCCCCACCGCTTTGCCAATGGCTAATTCCAGCATTAATTTTGAGAGGACTTTCCACTAAGGGGACAAGATGTCCCCTTAGTTCTGATTCCGTTCCAATCTCAAAAGGCTCTAGGCGATTTCCTTCTTGGTAATCCGCGTTAAAAACGAAAAAGACCGACTCTCCGGCCTCTAGGCTTTGATTGTAATTTTGCGGTTTAATCTCGTATAGATGTCGGCCATCACCATCAAGTCTATAGCTTTCAACCTGAGCCCCGATTAGTTCATAAGTCCCATTGCCCCTTTGCTTAATCGGGTAATCTAATGCGATCGCAAGACCCCAATCTTCAAGAGCATCTCCTGAGTTGGTAACCCTAATTTGCCCTGTTAACCCTGATTGCCAGGTAGTAGCATTGAATTCAGACGTTAAGGTCATGGTTTCTTTTGGCTGTTAGCTTTTTCTACTATTGCTTTTGCGATCGCTTCTCGATCTGCTCCGTAGGGGTTGTCTGGGGCGGCTATAACAGCGTCAACGGCTTCGTTGGCTAAATTCACCGCATTCTTTAAGGTTTGCTTCGCCTTCTCAATGTCTCCTAGGTGACCAAGTACTTCGGCTTGAGTCGTTCCAGGAGCAGGAACAAATAATTTAGTCGCCATTAAGGCTACAAGTTTTTTGAAGTAAGCACCTGCTTGAGCAGTCATCTTTGGTTTTCTTCCTGAAAATGGGTCTTGATCGCTTCTCTTCTAGTGTCCTTGTCTGCCGAGGCTAACTTCTTCAAAGCCTCCTCATCCCCGCTCCAAGCTTTTTCCATCTGCCTTACATGCCCGATGTCGGTTGAAAGCTTATGAATAGGGAGATCTTCAAGTGAATGCATATATACATGCCCAAAAAACAAGATTAGCAACCTTTGCCATAGGTTAAATTCCCAGCAAGTCACAAACTCTTTAGTCCCATTCTGGTAATATCCAGTCAATATCGAAATTTCTTCCAGAGAAACTTTTTCTGCTAGCTCTTTGGAGTAACCTTTCTTGGTTTGCCAAGGGTGTCTTTTTATGATTTTTGGTTTAGCAGTGGTCATGTTTAATTCTTACTAATAAATTGCATTATTTCTTTTCGGATTTTTGACTCTTTTTTGGCTTGTCAAGCAACCTGGCAAACTCTTCAGGACCTCTTATGAAGTCAACATAAAATGCCAAATCGGGATCAATCAAAGGATGGCTGGAAATCAACTTAGTGTTAGGCAAGGACCAGGCGTAGGCAAACTTAGAAGCTGTGGCAAAACCTGTGTAGCCATCCACCGAAGCGCAAACATAATAGAAGTCAGAATGAGCCAGGCATTTCAAAACAGCTCTATTCCCATCTAGATCGTCAGAGTAAGACTGAAAAATATCGCAAGTATGGTGAACCTCCAACCCCGCATCCTGAAAAAGCGCGATCGCACTTTGCTTGTATTTGTCATTGCCATTCTGGTTACTACCGCCGACGAGAATTGACCGCTGACAATCCCATTTTTTGTAAGTTGGGCTATTCACTTTCTACGCCTCCCAAAATGCAATCCCCAACTAGGGATCGCCCCTAGAGGAACATAGGCAAGCCCCCAAACCATACAAGTTAAAAGAATACGATCGCTAATATTTCTTTTGATCCAAAAAGTCAGCTTCAAGAAATCGGCTTGGAATCTTGCGATCGCATAAAAAACCACATCGGTACGAACAACCTTTGACTCAAAATGCGGTGAGCAATCGTCTATGACGATCAAAGGCCAAGGGACAAGGGGAACTTCTTTTCCCGTCAAGTACGCAAAAGAACTAGGATCTCCTACCCATCGATATTCACCTACAAACATAGGGCCAGATAGAGGATCTAAATCTAAAATCCTTAAAACTTCTGCGTGTCCTTCGCGAATTGCCCTTTCTTCTAATTTAGGCAATACATGTTCTAGCTCTTTTCGATCACAACAATAAGACATGCGTTCGCATTACTCCCCTAAATACATTTGTCTGTTGCCATTCTGGTTACTACCACCGACCAGAACTGATCGATGGTGATCCCATGCTTTATAAGTTGGTCTATCCACTTTTTTCTCCTTTTTCTGGGAATTGGAGGTTGTCACAAAGTGTGACAACCTCTGGATATCTTGCTGCTAAATCATCCATGCGATCGTATTACTCTCCTAGATACATTTGTCTGTTGCCATTCTGGAAATATTTGTCCAGCATTGGCAGATACTCTCTCTTGAATTCTTTATTGGTGCGAATCGCCATTGTCGAGTCCCAAAAGTCTTCTTTTTTGTCTGCTCCAACTTCAGCAAGGAATCTATTAAGAGCTCGATAGTCAGAATGCCCTTTACTGGTGTAGTAGCCATACCTTTTGCATAGCTCTGACTTGTTAACAGTGGAGCCATCGTTTACAAGCTCTTCCTCTACTACTATGCGATCGCGATACTCAATCTCTTTAACCTCGGTTACTCCCAATATGCGATCGCAAACTGGTTTGGGGAGGCTTGTGACAATATATTCTCGGTGAGCAGTAAGAGCCTTTAAGGATTCGTTCGCCTGAACCTGTAACCTTAAGTTTTCGTTGTGAAGCTCTAGTTCTCTTATGCGATCGCTTTGGTGAGGAATAATGTTCTCGGCTCTAACAGTTTGGCTCGCAAAATATCCTTGAGCAAGAGCAATTTCTGATTTTCTGACATCTCCATTCTGGGCAATTAGATAACAGGCTACGCGCGTTAATCTATAGTTTTCGCGCAAAGTCTTAACGCTTCCCTCCTCTGGGAAGTGTTCGAAATTAGAATCGACATCCAGGTCTTGAGCAGTCGCAGAGATAATCCCTTTCTTTATAACAGAAGAAAACCGCTCCCATTTTCTGTACCCTAGCAAAGGCATTAGATCTCGCCCATCCCAAAACTCGCTGCCGTATTGGTCGTATCTTTTGATGGAATCGAAAGGTGATTGCTCGGAGTTTTTGATAAGATCTTGCATGTCTGCATACCTGTAATATGTGGACTGCGCTGATATTGCCTCGCTTGCTTCGAGGCTTTGCGCCTTCCAATATTTTAGTACATATCTCTGAACATACTGTTTAGAGTAAGAAATAGAAAGTAGAAAGTAGGAAGTTTCGGAGTTTCCTAGAAACGAAAACCCTTGCCCAGTAAAGCTTTTGGAACTTTTGAAGCTAAAATTTCTGAAAACGAATTTTATCTTCTTTTACTTTCTACTTCCTACTCCCTACTTCCCACTTCCCCTAAGGCGCAGAAAGCAAGCTTCCACTAGGGCCCGTTAACAAGGACCCACTGGGGCCAACCAAATTAACACTGCCCACGATCGCGGGAACCACATCGGGATCTAGGGTTATTGCGATCGCAGATTCGAGAGTATTTTCTGTTGCCTGTAATCCTTCTCCAATGGTCAAAGTTGAATAACCAGGGAATAGGGATCCTGTGCGATCGCGTACCCGCAACAAAGTCCTCAAAGGACGCAGTCCACCCTGTCCTTCGCTAAAGCGTAAAATATCTCGGCCATTGTCAGCGCTAACAAGGGATAGGTCAACAATGAAAGGAGCATTACTAAGATCGCTAATTTGCCAGACACTGTTAGGAACGCGAGACTCAAAAGGCAACTCCCTTGCTTGAGCTCTGGTAATCACCTCATCACGCCATAGCTGACTAACACTCAAAATCTCTTCAAAGGTCGTATTGAGTCGCTTAACTGTTACTCCATCAATATCATGGCGCAATCGAGTAATTATATTGTTAGGAGCAGAATACTCATAGCGAATCGCTACTTGGTAGGTGTTCGCCGCGAGAGACCCTCCCACCGAAGCCACGGCACTAGGCTTACTGGGCTTGAACAAGCTGTAATCAACTCCGAACAAAAGCTCAGCATTCTGAGGTGGGGTATTGGTAACGTCAATAAAATCGGAAAGCTCGGTAATCGTAATATCTTGAGTCTCGGCTGAAGCGCTAATTTCTAAGGTTTGCTGCTCCCATAAAGTCGTTCCCTGCAAAAGGTAGATTCGAAAAGGAAGGTTTTGCCAGTCAGCAAAAATATTCCCTGCGATCGTCTTATCAGGATAATCTTCCCTGATAGTGGCCTCTAAACTAGAGTTGACCGGATGCTGGACGGTAACCGTGATACCTCCAGGGCTAGTGGTGGTTAAAACATCGCTAAATTCTCCAGGATTAGTAAAACCGTCTTGAGTCGAAAAAACAGCTAAGACCCGCTCATCGCTTGTGAGTTCCGCTGGAGCTTCAGAAGTGCGAATCGTGCCTCCGGTTGAGCCTTTGATGATCACAGATTGCCCCGAAGTATTAGCGGGGGCAGAATTAAATATTCCTGATAGTTCCGTGTTATTTAAGCACAAAAAGCCATCGATCAATGCCGTTCCCGTTAGCCATTTGTTCGGCAACACAATCATCTTTTCTTTGTCGCCAAACACGATATTTTTGCCCACCAAAGCTGACAAGGCTGGCTGGGGAATACCTACTTTTCCGAGATGGTCAAAATCAATACTCAGGACATCCCCAGCTTCATATCCCGCTTGAGCGAGCACTGATGTGTCGGCCTCTAGCCAAATATCGTAAACAGCGGCATAACCAGGAGATAATGGGTTAGGCAAGGTTAAAAAGTTTGAGCTAAAATTCCAAGCCTGGGTTACCCCAACCCCATCGAGCCCCGTATCAAGCCCCGCTGACAACAAGCGATAATACCCCACTAGCTCAAATTTAATTAAGCCAGAAAACACCGCACCCCAGAATCTCCCATCATCAGAAACCGTGGCACCATTAATTGAAATCTCAAGATTGATGTTGTCAGCAATATCAGGCCCTGCCCCCTCCGGGGCCTCATTCAACAGCCAATACCTAACGGGCGTTGTCGAGACCCGCACAACTTCGACATCAAACATTAAAGGAGGAATCAGCAGCTCATCCGATCGCAGAAACTGGTCACTGCCTCCTTCGTTTCGAGTATTTCCCAGCTCCGTAAAATAACTAGGGGGAGTATAGTCTTCCCAGCTATTCGCCGTTTCATTCCAAACATAAATTTTGCCGCTTTCATCCGTGACCTCCCGAACCATGCCCGCGATCGCATTTAGAGGCAAATCAGCAACGGTCGCGACAACTAAATTATCCGTTTCCAGATGAAAGTCTTCAGTAAGTTCTATAGTCGCAGGGAGAGCATTGATTGTAACTTGATCCGCTAGATCCTTAAGATCATAAGTTGCCAACTGTACCGCATCTGAGGAACTCCCCGTCTTCTCTCCTGAGATGATTACCTGCCAGCCATCCTCGCCAGGCTGAGCAACTGAAGTGGCAATCTCGACCGCTATCTTTTCCCCCGCAGCGTAAGCAACTGTTTTTGAAGGAGAAAGCAGGTTGCGGCCAACTCGATTTCTCAGTTGGATATAAAGATTGATCGAGCCAGCGCTTAGATTGCCGCCAGTCTCGGCAAGTGCTGACCAGTCAAGATTTGTGAGTTGAGCTTTAAAGGAGCCAAGTTGCGATCGCATTTTTTAAAGTAGGAAGTAGAAAGTAGGAAGTAGAAAGTAGGAAGCCCCAGAACGATCGCTAGAATGGCAAAAGAAAGGAAAATCGCTTTGATCAAAAAGACCTCCTAGAATTTGCCACATTGAAATCACGAAACGGCAAATTATTCATTTCCCCACGATGCTTGATCGTCACCCCAAAATACCCGTCACTAGTCTCTTTCTTAGAGATAACAGGTCGCGACGCTTCGATCTTCGCCTGGAGCTCTCTCTTGATTTCATCTAAAGTCGCCATAGGTAAAAGTAGAAAGTAGAAAGTAGAAAGTAGAAAGTTAATCATCTTTTAGTTTTTTGGTTGTGGCAATTAATATACCAAGAATTTCGTCCAATTCTTTTTCAAGCAAAGAGAACTTTCCAGGAGAAAAATCGCCAGCTTCTATTATCAATTTAATCCAAAATTTTGTTTCATTGGCCTCCTTAAGCGCGATTAAATATTTAGACAAAAAATCTTTTCTAGATTGAGCATACTTAGCCTCTGCACAGTTAGCGCCAACGCTTGTCCCACTTCGCAAAAATTGCTTGGCTAAAATAACAACAGCGTCATTAAAATTATTTTGCTTTTGGATTTCCGAGTAAGCTTTAACAACTCTAATTGCAAATTTTTCAGTTCTTTCTTGAATAGAAATATTGTCATTCATAAAACTTCCTACTTCCTACTTCCTACTTTCTACTTCCTACTTCCTACTTTCTACTTTCTACTTACTACTCCCTACTTCCTACTTTAAAGCACCTCTGTTGAATCTATTTTTTGCATATATAAAACTGTTCCTGTCACGGCCTTTGTCTCATCAGCGCTGTTAAATTCCAATATCCCAGCAACAGCGTCAGAAACCAAAACTTCGTTGGCCGCTGGGGAACCAGTAAAAATTATTGTGGCATTGTCACTGTATCCTGCGATCGCAATTTTAATATCTGAAGAATCAGCACCGTCTAGAGTCAACCACAGAGGATCGCTACTCGCAGGAGCTAAAGTTATCTGATAAGGCGCTCCAGGGATGGTTTCGGACAGAGAGTACAAAACTACTGGTCTTTGATAGTAATTCCATTTAACCGTTGCACTGGGGTAGGTGCCATCCGAGATAAAACCTTTTTCACAGCGAGTGAACTCATAATGCTGATCGATAATTAAATCGTTTGTCGAGCCTAGGTCTAGATCTTGCCAGCCAATTTCTAACCCTTGCGGCGCAGCTTCTGAGGCAGTATGCAAAGGCTTCCCGCCAAGAACTAGACTTTCTTCCCATTGACTAGAGCCCGAATTCCAGCCGTAGCGAGTTGACCAACCAGGATAGGTAAACATTCCGGTTTTGTCCGGAGCTCCCCAAGCTGCGATCGCGATCGGATGGAAATGGGTACTTACAAATTGATTTCCTCCCGCTAGCTCTCTTGTCCCACTACTGGCAGAAGAATCGTTAAAACAAAGAATCCCGCCTTTCTGCCCCTTGATTACGTTTCCGCCAAGAGCGTAATTAGCGCTTCCTTTTTGTTGCGCGCTAGAACTAAATATTGAACTTAAAGTATATTTGTTAATCGCTTCCCCCTTGTAAGCAGTATAGCCATTGATTGTCGGGGTTCCCGTGCTGACCGAAAAATCAAAGCACCCTCCCGCAAACCTTAAATGGCTACTCTCATTATAAGCAGCATTTTGAGAATAAACCCCGTGGTAGCCGCCAAGGCAAACGCTTAATGTCCCGCCACTAATGTCTCCATCTAAAATTGCGTAGGAAGGGAATCCTGCTTGATTAAAAGTAAAGTTTCCTGATGAGGTGTAAGTTGAAACCCGAATTTCTTGGTTGAACTGGGCAGCCCCAACAACTATCCTGGTAGGCAAGGCGACATTAGAGGTAAATACCAGCTCCCCATCTGCATCAACAACTTCTGTTCCCAAAGCCTCTAGCTGTCGAACCAATTCCCTGGGATATCCTCTAGTAGAACTAAGTTGGGTTAAATTTTGATTGGTTACATATTTTGGAAATACCCAAATTCCACTGTCTACGGTAAAGCTACTGTTAAAAGGAAACAGAGTAAATCTTGAAAAATACATTGAAGTTGAAACCCTAACTTCAAGATCTAAAGTTGACGCGAAATTACTGGCATTGTTCCACCAATGGATATAGGCAAAAGCCTCGTTGTTATGCCCTCCAAAATCCCCAGCCACCGAATCAGGAGCCACAAAGCCCAGTTCTAAAATTGCTAAATTGTAATCCGTCGAATCGCGATCGCATCTAATGAATAAAACATTTTCCGGAGTGATTGTCGCTCCTGTTAAATCATGAGCATCAGCCCAAGTCGCATTAAGCGAAGAGGCCAGGCGACCCACTCCTGTATTGATTAAATAAGCAAAAACCTCGCCGCCATTGCCTACATCGACTGCCATCGCGCGATCGCTGCTTAACTGGGTTATTGCCCCACCTACTACAATCTCAAATAACCCCTCTTCTGTGGCTACATAAATTTTGTCGTTACTTGGATCTGTGGCGATATCGTTAATCCGTGTTACCGAGTTAGAAGAGGCCAAATCATAGCTATTATCAATGACAAACTCTGGAAAGATCTGCCAAATTGCCACCACATTATCATTGCCAGAAACCCAAAACCTATCACTTGTCCAGCGATAAATCCATTTATTATGATAGGGGATATCGTTATCATCATCGACGAAATAAGGGTATTTTTGGGTCGCGACAATAAACTTAGGTTCTTGATTCCAGGTGATTGAATCATCCCCACCAAGGTAGGTCGTATGATAAATCGAATATGCGCCCGACCCCAAGCCTCCAGAGCTTTCAACTCGCAGGGAGTATAGCGAAGGGAGTATAGTGTCTTCGTTAGTAACATCCGTAATTACAGGTTGCCAATCACTATTGGCTTTGTTTCCTGGATCATCAAAAACGGCATCAGTAGTTTCGTTATGAGAAAAGACGCTCCCTATGGTTCCTGCTGTCGGGAAAATTTCGACAAAGCCACCAAGCCCCTTAAATTGATCTAAGTTGCTTCCTGTTCTTTCTAGTTGACCATGCAGTAAGCCATTAACATAGCTATCGGCAGGAAAAGTTACAGTAGCTTGATACTCAAGCTTTAAAATATCGGTTCTTATGTTTGAAGTCGCCAAAAACTCCGAGCCTTGAATCGCTCGCGATCGCAAGGCGTAATCTGGATTCGAGCCACTATAGACAACAGTAGAAAGCAAATTAGCATCATAATCAAGTGGAAGGAGTTCGTCCAACAAAAGATATTGCAGCGCATCCTGGAAGGTTGAAGGCAAGTTTACCGGAGCGCTATCCCAGTCAAGGAAAACCTTGTAAGTAACATCAATTTGCTCCACGCCTGACTGATCTACTGGCGTACCAAAACTTACGTAAGCCCAGGTATCAGCGGTAATACTAGCTGTATCGTTATTGGTTGTCCCCGTAACGATCGCGATCGTACTGAAACTTCGAGGGGAACTGGGAGGCAAGAATCTGTTTTGATAGGTGACATTCCTCGGGTCGACCCCAATTTCTTCTGTAAAAACTCGTCCCGATACATCGACAGTTGAGCCGATCACAATAATATTGTCAACGGAAATTCTTTCATAACTAGCAGATAGAACATCCGTACTAATAGCAATTCTTAAGTCATCAGTAAAAACCGCCAAGTTATCAAGAAAAAGCCTTTCAGCAGTCCGCTTAGTAATTTTATTCTCGACGGTAAAACTTTCTATTGTGCGATCGCGATCGCCTGGGACGTATTTCTCAACCTTGACAATACCTTTGAACATGAGAGCTATTTCTTAGAAGCATACTTTAGCTATTTTAGTACAGATAGCTGAACGAAATGTTTCTTGTGTTGGTTAAGGGGACAAAGTGTCCCCTTAATTGCTTCAGCGGAAAAGAGTTTGCTGGCCGTTGTGCGTCAAAAGCTCTTCGCCTTGGGGTAAGCTTAGTTGGCTTTTGGACTTTTTGCTTCCATCTTTTGAAATCACTACGTAGCCCAAGATTTTTTGCTGTGTTGCTTCTGAGAAGTTAGCAATGACTTTTTTTCGATGCTCTTCCAGTTGCAGTTGGGTCTTGTTCAACTCGATTTGCAACCTCAAGCCTTCGTTGACCAGTTCCAATTCCCGAAGTTTACTTTCGCCCGCTGGTTGATTCAGAACAGTGGGAACAGGGGCTTCGATCCTTGTCTTGTCTTGATTCTCTAATTGGACGGGGAATGATTTTTGCCCATCGGAAAAATAGGCGATCGCCTCCACTACACCTTCTTTGTCTTTATCTGCGCATTCAGCGATAAGACAACAAGCCAGCTTCGTAAGCTTGTAGTCGTCTCTCTCTCTTCTCCTATTTGCAGGATTCTCAAAAGGCATAAAATTACTGCCAATATCTATTTTTTTTGCTTTAGCTAAAGCCTTGGCTTTGTCCAAAGGATAAGAGAAATTTTGCCAAGACACATATCCTAGACCCACCCTTAATTCTCTAGCTGTCCAGATTTCTCTCCCTTCCTTATCGAAACGTTTTAAAGTTTCAAAAATTGACCGCTGATCATTTGCCATCTTTGTTAAACTCATAATCGTCTGCTTAATTGGTCTAAGTGGACTGCGCTGTTAATACGCCTCGTCAGTTCCGAGGCTTTGCGCCTTTTGATCATTTTAGTACAGATTGTTGAACAGATTGTTCAAAGTAGAAAGTAGGAAGTTTTGGATTTTCACAAAACGAAAACCTTTATAAGACAAGGCTTCTGAACTTTTTGAAGACAAAAAATCACAGAACGAAGTTTTCCTTGGTGCAACTTTCTACTTCCTACTCCCTACTTTCTACTTTCTACTTTAACCGCTTCGCATTAAATTCCAACCATTGCCGCCAACGCTCCGAAAAACCGCGCCCGTTTCCGTTGTTGCCGTTTCTCCAGCACCCAAGGAATTGCCGCCGTCAGCGACAAGATCAACTATTCCGTGGTAACTCAGCTTAGGGGCATTGCGATCGCCTTCGGCCAGGGTTCCATAGGCGACTTTGCTGGTCAGGCCCGACAGGATAGCAAAAAAGTCTAACTGAGCTTTGAGCGTCGCTCCATTGATTTGCCCGTTTTGGGCTTTATAAGCGCTATTAGTTGCTGTGGCGTTATCGTAAAAAAGCACGGGAGTGGCCGCAGTTGTCAGGCGATCGCTGTTGTGAACAGGATAAGAGTTAAGAGAGTTTGAGGCCACGGTAAAACTATCGGCAATTGAGACCCAAGCTCCATCCACAACGATATAGGTTTGCTGTACTCCATCTTTAATTAAGCCCAGCCCCCAAACGGGATCTTGATCTGCCCCCTGGCCATCTTGCAATAAAAATCCCAACCAAAGGCCGCCGTCATCATTAAAAGAGATAGCGGCGGCCTGGGCATTGGCGGACTCATGAAGTTGATTGGTTATCGAGTCAGAAATAGTAAATGCGATCGCAGGTGAAAGTTTAGTGTCATCTCCCAAGAGATCGCCCTGAATCGACAATTGCGTGGAACTCGTTTCTGTAAACTTAAAATAACATTTTTCGCTACTAGAATGAGTCGCGCTCATTAAAATATATTCAGTGGTTTCAACCTCAAGAGTCCAGCCTGCGTTTTCCAAAGTATTTCTAATCTCTGCGATCGCATTGGCCGTGACGGCAAAATTAATACTATCCCGAAAAATGGTTGGGACTTCTGCTGCAACACCAGGAGAGCCTTCTGCGACTTTAACCGCCCCCAAGCCATCTCCCCCGAAAACTAAATAGCGATCGCCCCTTGAATCTAGTTCGATTTTCCCCTGGGGAACTTTGGCAAAGCCTTTTCCTATATGCTTTAAATATCCTCGATTATAAAGAGGCTGCGGATTATTTCCACTGCTTAAATACCCTGTAACTGAGCCGCGCCCTTCGAGGTAAAACATTCTGGTGATGACTGGGCGATCATTTCTTTTATTAACCTGTCCCAAATGAGCAGAATACCCCGCGTTCCTGCGATCGCTACTGAGAAAGCTTGAATAGGGATTTGCGACTGTTGCTAAATCAAAAACTCCCTGATACCCGCCGTTAAGGGTGGGGCTGGCAAAATTATCAGCGTTAAGAAAATCATCCCCAATTCGCTTAAAAATAGTGCCATCATGTTTGGCGCGAGCGACAATGGCTTTTTTAATTTCATTTCCCGCGATCGCAATTAGCCAGGCATCAGCATCGCTAGTATCGAAGCGATCTAGAAATCCACAGTAAAAAGCGCCCTTGTAAATAAATTTACTGCGGATAGGGATAACTACCGAATCATTGTCAAAGGTAAGCCAGAGCTTGTTATTTTCCCCAGGATTAAAGCTTATTTGCAAAGGGTCAGACAGAACCGAATCATCTCCATAGTAATCGCCCCGCACCTCGAGAAAAGAGCCGTTGACAGAGAATTTAACATGCGCTCTGTGGTCGTTGTCCGTTGCCCCGCGCATTAACAAGCTTTCCGTCGTAGAGACATTATCGGCAACGACAACCCAATCGGTTAAATTGTCACGAATTAAGACAAGAGCTTCTGCTCCAGTTGTGAAAACTGAACCGTCAAAAAAAGGGGTTTCCGAATTAAGATAAGGCATGATCAAGACAAAAACTGAAAGTAGTTAAATTATAGTCTCTTTGAGTTTTTTCTTGGCGGACGCTTTTCTTAACTCTTCAAGATAGATATGGTAATTATTTCTTGTGTATGGCGTAAAATACCTGTTAGATTCGTCTACATGAGCAAGCTCATCTTGTAGATCGGCAATCTTGACCGCGATCGCATCCTGATTGCCTTCTCGGCAAATTGCCAGAACATTTTCTTTCAAATTAGAGTGATTCAACCTTGAAACCACAAGCAACGAATCAGCGATCGCTAAAGGAAAAGTATCCGCGACATAGGAATAGGTTCGGTACTCCTTTTCGAGTAAATGATGGAGAATGGCAATGATTTTTTGCTCTGTCGACTCAACTTGCTCCATCACACGAGAACAATGCTCAAATTCCCCCTCTCCTTTATAATCTCTCCTTGCGATCGCGATCGCCTGTTCTAAAATCTTTTCCACTGAAACATAAAAATCATATTTAGTCCAATTCTAGGCCAGAAATATATTCAAAAGCTAGGCTCTTTGTCTAGATGGACTTTGAGGTCATGAATCTCAGACTGTAAATCCGCTGGCTACGCCTACGTTGGTTCAAATCCAACTCGGCCCATATAATAAATAAAATCAAGTCTCTCTCTAGGTTACAAGCCCCGAG